>JAFZQZ010000101.1 GCA_017620135.1 Bacillota bacterium | reverse complement strand
CAGATGCTTTATGAAGGTGTGGAACTGTCCGGTATGGGGCAGACAGGTCTGATCACGTATCTGCGTACGGACAGCACGCGTATTGCGGAAGAAATGCAGCAGCAGGCCGCGGAGTATATCAAAACGAAGATCGGTGAAGAGTATGTCGCCGCTTCCGTGCGGCAGGGAAAAGGAAGACGGATCCAGGACGCGCATGAAGCGATCCGTCCTACCAATCTGCTGCTGGATCCGAAGAGTATCGAAGGATCTCTCTCGAAAGACCAGATGCGGCTTTATCAGCTGATCTATTATCGCTTCCTTGCGAGCCGGATGGCTCCCTGTGAATATGAGACCCAGCATATCACAGCTGAAGACAAAACGAGAAAGGATAAGATCCGACTGGAAGCTTCCGGATCCGTACTTCGTTTCCCGGGCTTTTTGAAAGTTTATCAGGATGAGGAAAAAACCGAGGATGTCCTGAAGGGCTTCAAGGATATGAAGGAAGGGGATGTGCTGAAAGTTAAAAAAATCCTTCCGGAACAGCACTTTACCCAGCCTCCGGCAAGATATACGGAAGGTCTTCTGGTACGCGCCATGGAGGAGAACGGTGTGGGACGGCCCAGTACCTATGCTCCGACGATCACTACGCTGATCAGCCGCGGCTATGTGTCCAAAGAAAAGAAAGCCCTGTATGTAACAGAGCTCGGATCCATCGTTCATCAGATGAGCGCGGACTATTTCAAATCGATCAACGATATCGGCTTTACGGCACAGATGGAGGACGAACTGGATCAGGTGGAAGACGGACAGCGCGCATGGAAAGACGTGATCCGTGAGTTCTATGACACCTTTGAACCTCAGCTGAAAAGCGCGGAGAAAGAGATGGAAAAAGTCACGATCCAGGATGAGGTCACGGATGAGATCTGTGACGTCTGCGGCAGGCGGATGGTCCTGAAGATGGGACGGTTCGGCAAGTTCTATGCGTGTCCGGGATTCCCCGAGTGCCGAAACACCAAACCGTATCTGGAGAAAATCGGTGTTCCGTGTCCGCTCTGCGGGAAGGATATTCTGGTCCGAAGAAGCCGGAAGGGAAGAACCTATTACGGCTGTGAAGACAATCCGACCTGCAGCTTTATGTCCTGGGACAAACCGACAGCTGAGCTTTGTCCGAACTGCGGCCATATCCTTTATGAAAGACAGGGAAGGATCCATAAGCTGGTCTGCCTGGAGGAAGGCTGCGGATACAAAAAAGAAATAGAAGAGACAGAAGAATAAAGTCCTGTACCCACTTTCAGCTGAGAGGAGCTGACAGTGGATGATAAAGACAGAAAACGGCTGATCGAAGAGAATATTCTGCTGGTCCGGTTTGTGATGAGCAGGATCAAAGGTGGCTTTCCTGAAGGTATGACCGAGGAAGATATATATCAGGAAGGCTGTATCGGACTGATCCACGCAGTCGATCATTACAGTGAGGATAAGGGGCCATTCGCGACTTATGCATGCCACCGGATCCGCGGAGCCATACTGGACGGGGCGATCCGATATCAGTGGATGATAAAAAAGCGGGATGTTCGGAATTCTCAAAGTGAAAGTCCGGTCGTACTGGGACTCATTCCGGAGATCATCAGCGCCGCGCCGGAGTCGGAGGAAGAGGAGTTTCCGGATCATGCCATTATGGAGATCACGGATGAACAGCTGAACCTGTATGACGCGATGGATCATCTGGAACCGATAGAGCGAGCGATGATCAGAGAACACTATTTCGAAGGTCAGTCATTGACCGAAATCGCCAGGATGAAACGGATGAATTACTATATTGTTCGTTCTTTTCATGCCAGGGCGATCCGTAAGCTGAAAAATCGCCTGATTTAGCGCAAAAAAAACTCTTTACTTTACGCTGCAAATATGGTAGAATGCCATTTTGTGAATAGTCCACACTCCGGGTCCTTGCCGGCGGTTCCCAAGTGGGTATCCGGCAGATATCGGATCGGAGGAGGAAAAAAACCAATTTATGGAGGAATGTAACATGAGCGTGATTTCTATGAAACAGCTCCTGGAGGCCGGTGTTCATTTCGGTCACCAGACCAGAAGATGGAACCCGAAGATGGCTCCGTATATCTTCACTGAAAGAAACGGGATCTACATTATCGATCTGCAGAAGACCAGCCGCAAGGTCGACGAGGCTTATGCCGCAGTCAAGAATATCGTCGCTGACGGCGGAACAGTTCTGTTTGTCGGTACCAAGAAGCAGGCGCAGGAGACCATGAAAGTCGAAGCTGAGCGCTGCGGAATGTATTATGTCAACAGCCGCTGGCTGGGCGGAATGCTCACCAATTTCAAGACGATCCGCAGCCGTGTCGCTCGCATGGAAGAGCTTGAAAAGATGGAAGATGAAGGCATGTTTGAGGCCCTTCCGAAGAAGGAAGTCATGAACCTTCGCAAAGAGCTTGAAAAGCTGCAGAGAAATCTGGACGGTATCCGTAAGATGGATCGTCTGCCTGATCTGATCTTCATCGTTGACCCGCACAAGGAACAGATCGCGGTCCAGGAATCCCACATTCTTGGTATTCCTACCGTAGCGATCGTTGATACCAACTGCGATCCCGAAGAGATCACCTACGTGATCCCCGGAAACGATGATGCTATCCGTGCCGTCAAACTGATCGCCGGTATGATCGCGGACGCTGTCATCGAAGCGAACCAGGGCGAACAGAACACGCCTGCTCCCGAGAGTGAAGAAGAGCCCGAGGAAGAAGAAGTTGTCGAAACCGAAGAGGAGAATGAATAATGGCTAACGTAACCGCACAGATGGTAAAAGAACTGCGCGATCTGACCGGCGCAGGAATTATGGACTGCAAGAGAGCCCTGATCGAGACTGACGGTAATGTCCAGAGTGCTGTTGAAGTGCTTCGCAAAGCCGGTCTGGCTATGGCTGCCAAAAAGGCCGGCCGTATCGCCGCGGAAGGTCTGGTCGCTTTCAAAGTTGCTGATGATTTCAAGAAAGCGGTCGTTGTCGAAGTCAACTCCGAAACGGATTTCGTTGCCAAGAACGATCTGTTCAAGGATTTCGTAGCGAACGTCAGTGCTCAGGCACTTGATACCACTGCGAAGAATATGGACGAGTTCAAGGCTGAGCCCTGGATCGAAGATGCTTCCAAGACCGTCGGTGACGCGCTGGTGGAAAAAGTTGCCGTTATCCATGAGAATCTGCAGATCCGTCGTTTTGAGCAGCTTGTCTCTGAATCCTATATCGGTTCCTACCTGCATGGCGGCGGAAGGATCGCCGTTCTGGTGAGCGTTTCCTGTGACAACGTCAATGACAATGTCAAAAAGGCTGTTAAGAATGTCGCGATGCAGGTCGCCGCGCTGAATCCTCTGTTCCTTGACGAGGCCAGCATTCCGGCTGAATGGACGGCTAAAGAGAATGAGATCATTCTCGGCCAGATCGCCCAGGATCCCAAGAACGCGAACAAACCTCAGCAGGTCCAGGAAAAGATGGCGATCGGTAAGATGAAAAAACGTCTGACCGAGGTTTGCCTCATGAACCAGGAATTCTTCCTTGATACCGAGAAGACCGTCGGCCAGTATCTGACGGCTGTCGGCAAGGAAAACGGCACCGAGATCAAAGTTGAGCGTTTCATTCGTTTCGAGACCGGTGAAGGCATCGAAAAGAAGCAGGAAGATTTCGCTGCGGAAGTTGCCAAACAGATGAATAAATGATCTGTTACTGAAATCTGATCCGAAATCCGAATCATTTACACGAAGGGAAGATGTGTTTTGCATCTTCCCTTTTTCCTTTGCATGGATTATAATGGATCAAGCTATTCTGTCAGGGGGAAGAGGAGATGGAAGGGAAAAAACTGCTGGATCTTCTGATCGAAGAACTGTCTTCAGAGTGTTATTACGAACCTGTCCGTGATGATGTCAGGGAATCGGTGGGATTAAAAAAAGAGGATGTCTTTCTTCCAATGATCGCGACCGGTGGATCCGCCGGCGCGGATTTCTTCGCGCCATTTACATTTGATCTCGGACCGGGCGAGGAGATCAGGGTGCCTACCGGGATCAAGGCGCACTGCCACCGCTATACCCGCCTTTCTATCGTCCCCAAGTCAGGTCTGGGATTCAAGTATTATACCCGTCTAGCCAACACGATCGGTATCATTGATGAGGATTACTACGGGAACTCTCAGAATGACGGGTGTATCTTTGTCAAGATCCGCAACGAAGGAAACAAAAGCCTGCATATCGAACGAGGAGAGGCTTTCTGCCAGGGGATCTTCGAACTGTATATTCCGGACCGTGATTTCTTTACACAGGCACATGAGCTTCGGGACGGTGGATTCGGCTCGACGAACGCTAAAGTATAGCAGATGAAAGATTGAAATTCCACGCCGGATATGATATGATATCAGGAGACCAATTCTATCCTGAAGGAAGGGTATCTTACAATGGTTCAGAGGATCATATTGAAACTGAGCGGAGAGGCGCTGTCGGGAGAGGCGGGTTTCAGCCTGAATCTCGCCGAAGCAAAAAAGGTAGCTGCTCAGGTCAGAGAAGCAAAAGAACTCGGATGCCAGATCGGAATCGTGATCGGAGGAGGCAATTTCTGGAGAGGGCGCAGCAGTGAAGGGATCGACCGGGTAAAAGCGGATCAGATCGGTATGCTGGCGACAGTCATGAACTGTCTTTATGTTTCCGAAGTCTTTCGGACGGAAGGAATGGATACATCCGTTTATACGCCTTATCCGATCGGACTTTATACCGAAGTCTTCAATAAAGATAAAGCGCTGAGAGACCTGAAAGAAGGAAAAGTCGTATTCTTCGCGGGAGGTACCGGACATCCGTTCTTCTCGACAGATATGGGTGTCGCGCTGCGTGCCGTAGAGATAGAAGCGGATCTTATCCTGATGGCTAAAAACGTGGACGGCGTATATGATTCGGATCCGAATATCAATCCGGACGCGAAGAAATATGACTGTCTGACCTATCAGGAAATGCTGGCCAAAACACTTCGGGTCATCGATCTGACGGCCGCGGCTTTCCTGATGGATAATCATATGCCCTGCAAACTGTTCGCTCTCTCTGAAGAGGGAAGCATTTGCAGAGCGATCAAAGGTGAAAAGATCGGTACAGATATCATCTGATTTATAAGGAGGCAAAACCATGGTAAAACAACAGGAGATCGAGGACTGCAAAGTCAGGATGGAGAAGGCGATCGCCAATCTCGAAAGCGAATATAATACGATTCGTGTCGGACGTGCGAATCCGCATGTTCTGGACCGTATTATGGTTGATTATTACGGAACGCCGACCCCGATCCAGCAGGTCGGTAATGTCAGTGTACCCGAACCCAGAATGATCGTCATTCAGCCTTGGGAATCCAATATGCTGAAAACGGTCGAAAAGGCGATCATGGTCTCGGATCTGGGTATCCACCCGAACAACGACGGTAAAGTCATTCGTCTTGTTTTCCCGGAGCTGACCGAGGAAAAACGTAAAGAGACCAGTAAGGATGTCAGAAAACGCGGAGAAGGCGCGAAGGTCGCGCTTCGCAATATCCGCCGTGACGTCATGGAACTGATCAAGAAAGAAAAGAAGGAAAGCATCATCACGGAAGATGATCAGAAGGATCTGGAAGAAAAACTTCAGAAACTGACTGACGATTATATCAAGAAAGTAGATCAGATGGTCGACATCAAAACAAAAGAGGTCATGGCTGTCTGATATTGCCAGAACGGATCAGGCATGCCCCGGTCCTTCCGCCTGGATCCTTTCAGGAGAAGGATCGGGGCATTTCATCAGTCCGATAATAAAATGAAACGGTGGTTCAAATGAATACAGAAAAACTGCCCCGCCATATTGCCATTATTCTTGACGGGAACGGACGGTATGCGAAAAAATACGGTCTTTTGCGTCAGCAGGGGCACAAAGCCGGTGCCGATAATGTAGAAAAAGTCGGAGACCTGCTGATCGAGCGGGGGATCCCGTATCTGACGGTCTACGCGTTTTCTACGGAAAACTGGAAACGCTCCGAGGAAGAAGTCTCCTATCTGATGGCCCTTCTGAAGCGATACCTGACAAAAAACAAGGTCGACGCGCTGCGTAAAGGGATCAGGATCCGCGTCATCGGAGACCGGCAGAGATTAAGCCCGGAACTTAGGGAACTGATCCGGGAGATGGAAGAAGATACCAGGGAGATGAAGAATCTCAACCTGACAGTCGCCCTCAATTACGGCGGCAGGGATGAACTGATCCGGGCTTATCGGCGTATGAGCGAAGAGCGGATCCCGCCTGAGAAGATAGACGAAGCGCTGATCTCTTCCTATCTGGATACCGCGGACATTCCGGATCCTGATCTGGTGATCCGTACTTCCGGTGAGGAGAGGATCAGCAATTTCCTGCTTTGGCAGATCGCATATTCGGAGCTGTATTTTACCGACTGTTACTGGCCTGAGTTTGACGAAAAAGAACTTGAAAAAGCTCTTGAAAGCTACAGCTCGCGGCAGAGAAGATTCGGAGGGAGAGAAGAAGAATGAAGACAAGAATCATCAGTGGCATCGTACTGATCATCCTGCTGACTGCCATTCTTTTTTTAGGCGGCAATGTGCTTCTGGCAGCGCTTATGCTGCTGTCTCTGGGAGGTCTGTTTGAACTTGGGTCGGCGCTTTCCAAGGCGATCCCTCAGCCGGACGGCATCAAACAGGTGATGTACCGGCCTTTCGTTTATACCAGCATGATCGCCGCTGTTGTCTGGTACATCCTGCTGTTTTTCTTTAAAAGACAGATCTGGAACGGGCATGTGACGCTTTATTATTTCACCTGCCTTGTCATGATCCTGATGGTCCTTTGTGTCACCATGTACCCGAAAAGAAAATTCGCGGACGCGGCGGCGACCGCGTTTGCGGTGCTGTATATCCCGATGCTTTTCTCTTTTGTCTATATCCTGAGAGACGCGGATAACGGACAGTTTTATGTCTGGTATGTGGTCGCCGCCGCATGGGGCAGCGATACACTGGCATATTTTACCGGAATGGTGTTCGGCAAGCATAAGCTGAGTCCCCGCCTCAGCCCGAAGAAAACGATCGAGGGAGCTGTCGGCGGCGTCCTTGGCTCTGTGATCCTCTGTACTCTGTACGGACTTATTATTGCCAGGACCGTGGAGGTGGAGAGCGGCGTGATGCTGAAGCTTTCCATGCTGATCGGTTTTCTCGGGTCATTGGCTTCTATCGGCGGAGATCTGTTCGCTTCCTCCATCAAGCGTGTGATGCGGATCAAGGACTACAGCAATCTGATCCCGGGACACGGCGGTATTCTGGACCGGTTCGATTCGATGCTCTTTGTGGCTCCGATCGTTGTCTTCGTACTGGAACTTTTCGAGGTGATCCTATGAAGAAAAGGATCGTTGTCCTTGGCAGTACCGGTTCTATCGGGACGCAAAGCCTTGATGTGATCCGGAAAGAAAAAGAAAACCTGGAACTGATCGCGCTGGCGGCCTATGGAAACAGGCCGCAGCTTTTTGCTGAGCAGATCCTGGAGTTTTCTCCGTTGGTCATCTGTGTTTATGAAGAGAAGAATCTGCCGTTGGTACAGGATGCTTTATCTTCTCTCGCGGGATCCCCGGACCAGTATCAGTGGACGGTCGGGATGCCGGGACTGATCGAACTTGCGACACTTCCGGAAGCGGATCTGATCGTGACCTCCCTGGTCGGTATGATCGGTATCGTTCCGACGGTGGAGGCGATCAGGGCGCATAAGGATATCGCGCTTGCCAATAAAGAAACGCTGGCCTGCGCCGGCCGTTATATCATGAAGCTCGCGGAAGAGAATAAGATCAGGATCCTTCCGGTGGATTCCGAACACGGCGCTATTTTCCAGTGCATGGAAGGCGTCAGAAGAGAAGACGTCAGAAAGATCTGGCTGACTGCTTCCGGCGGTCCGTTCCGCGGCTATTCAAAAGAACAGCTGAAAACGGTGACACTGGAACAGGCGCTCAAACATCCCAACTGGGGGATGGGAGCCAAGATCACGATCGACAGCGCGACACTGATGAACAAAGGGACGGAAATGATCGAGGCCAAGTGGCTGTACGGAATGGAACCGGAAAATGTCTGTCCCGTCATTCATCCGCAAAGTATCATCCATTCCATGATCGAGATGAAAGACGGATCGGTCCTCGCTCAGCTCGGGCCGGTGGATATGCGGCTTCCTATCGAAGTGATGCTGATGTATCCCGAAAGAGGCCGGGCGCTCATGGAGCCGCTGGACTTTACGAAACTCGGCCCACTCACCTTTGAAGCGATCGACGAAGATGCCTTTCCTTCGATCCGGATGGCACGTGAAAGCATGCAGATGGATGGTCTTTTCCCGGCCTGCTATACAGCGGCGAATGAGTTGGCGGTAGAACAGTTCCGTCAGGGGAAGATAGGGTTTACGGATATCTTCCGACTGGTGGATCACGCACTGGAAAGGCTCAGCCGTGAGGCATATCATGGCACCAGTTATGAGATCGAAGAAGTCATCCGTATGCCTGAACGGGTGAAAGCTTACTGTAAGGATATTGTATGAGTATTGTACTGACTATTTTAGTGTTTACGCTGATCGTGGTGATCCATGAGGGCGGACATTTTCTGATGGCCAGAAAATGCGGCATCTTTGTGGAAGAATTTTCCATCGGGATGGGACCGGTCCTTCTGAAGCGGAAGACGAAGAAAGACCTGATCGTGAGTCTTCGCCTTTTCCCGATCGGCGGTTTCTGCCGAATGAAGGGGGAGGAACCGGATCCGGATCATCCGGACGCAAAACCGGAACCGGATTCATTTAACGGCGCCCCGATCTGGAAGCGTGCGCTGGTCGTCGCGGCGGGTCCGGTGATGAACTTCATTCTGGCCTTTGTTTTACTTCTTGTTTTTAATCTCTCACTTGGCTATACCAGCCGTCAGATCGAGACGGTCGATGAGGATTATCCGGCTTATGAACAGGGCCTGGTCCCCGGCGATACGGTCATCGGTCTGAACGGAGAGAGGATCCATGTTTTTGGCAAGATCAGCTTTCTGCTCATGAATTATCAGGAGGGAGAGGAAGTGACCCTGGTCGTATGGGGAGCGGACGGCGAAAAAAGAACTCTTCAGTTTCCACTGAAATATGATGAAGAACTGCAGCGTTACCGGATGGGCTTTTCCGTAAGCGGCAGAGGCAGTATCGCGGAGGAGACAAGAGAAAGAGGATTCTTCACGGCATTTTTCGATACAGTCGCCGAAAGCTTCTGGTATACCGGATATGAGATCGAGATCACGATCCGGTCTCTGGGAATGCTGCTGACCGGTAAAGTAGGGATCGACGCGCTGACCGGACCGATCGGGATCGTTTCTGTCGTCGGGGAGACCTATCAGGAAGCAGTCCGGTACGGATTTCTGACAGTACTGGCCAGTATCGGAAGCATCGTCATTCTGATCAGCGCCAATCTGGGTATTCTGAACCTGTTCCCGATCCCCGGCCTTGACGGAAGCAGGCTGATTTTCCTGCTGGTCGAAAAGATCCGGAAGAAACCTATGAATCCGAGGATCGAGAACGCGATCTATATCGCAGGTTTCGTCCTTTTGTTCGGTTTGATGATCGCTGTCGCGTTCAATGACATCCTGCGGCTGATCCGATAAGGAGAAAAGAGGAACACGTTGCTGAGAAGAAATACGAAAGAGATCTGGATCGGAAATGTTCCCATCGGAGGGGGACATCCTATCGCGATCCAGTCCATGACCAATACCAGGACGGCCGATGTGAAAGCGACGGTCTCTCAGATCCTGCGGCTGGAAGAAGCCGGATGCGAGATCATTCGCTCAACGGTTCCGGACCGGGAAAGCGCTGAAGCCATCAAAGCCATAAAAAGCCAGATCCATATTCCGCTGGTGGCGGATATCCATTTTGATTACCGGCTCGCGATCGAAGCCGTAAAGAACGGCGCGGATAAGATCCGTATCAATCCCGGTAACATCGGAGGAGAAGAGCGTCTTCGCAAAGTAGTGGAATGCTGCAGGGAGTATCATGTCCCGATCCGGGTCGGTGTGAATGCCGGTTCCCTGGAGAAGGAGATGGAAGAGAAATACGGGAGAAGCGCCAGGGCTCTTTCGGAAAGCGCCAAACAAAGCGTCAGGATCCTGGAGGATACCGGCTTTGATCAGATCGTGGTCGCCATCAAGGCATCTAACGTAGGCCTCTGTGTGGAGAGCTTCCGGGAGTTCGCGAAAGAATGCCCGTATCCCCTGCATGTCGGACTTACAGAAGCCGGCGGAGGGACAGACGGAATGATCAAATCCGCACTGGCGCTGGGGCAGCTTCTGTCTGAGGGGATCGGGGATACGATCCGGGTTTCTCTGACGGGAGATCCCGTACTGGAAGTTGAAACGGCAAAGAAGATCCTCAGCTTTCTGGATATCCGGAAATTCGGGCCGGAGATCGTTTCCTGTCCGACCTGCGGACGGACCGAGATCGATCTGATCACACTGGCAGAGCAGGTATCCGAGGCGATGAAACGTTTTAAGACGCCTATGAAAGTTGCGGTCATGGGGTGTGTAGTCAACGGACCGGGAGAAGCGAAAGACGCGGATTTCGGGATCTGCGGCGGCAAAGGAGAGGGACTGCTGATCCGGAAAGGACAGATCATCCGTAAAGTGCCGGAACAGGAACTGCTTTCTGCCCTGATCGAAGAAGCGGAGCGATATGAAAGAGAAGTATAAAACACTGACCGAGTTTTTCCCGGAAGCTTTTGACGGAGAGATCCGAAACATCGCTGAAAAGATCCTTGTTCAAAAAGTCGATGTTTCCATCGCCAGAAAAGAGATGGATATATGGATCCTGCCGCCGTGGCCGCTGAAGGAAGAAGTTCGGGATTATCTGATCGCGTCACTGGATCTCGCGATCCGGGGACAGGCCGCGATCCGCTTGAGAATTGCTCCGACAGAGGATGAACTTTCGGAGCGGTTTTTTCATCTTTCCGATGAAAACAAGACAGCGCGGATCCTTCAGGAGATAAAGAAGCGAATGCCGGGCCTGGCGTCGGTGCTTTCAGCCGGAGATTTCTCCTTTGAGAAGCAAAAGACAACGATCTGTGCCTCCGAAGCAGCCGTCCGGCTGATCGAAACCAGGGGTATGTCCGGACAGATCGGACAGATCATATCGTCTTTGGGTGGACCGGAAGAAGTCCTGATCGTGGCCGGAGAGAAAAAAGAAGAATCAAAGCAAGAGGTTACATCCGCTGCCGTCAGCGCCCCGGAACCGGAAAAACAGGCTGCTTCCGAAAGTGACATAAAGGCGGATGAGTCTACGGAGGCTGAGCCTGTTGAGACTGAGCCTGCAGAGGCTGAGCCAGCAGAAGAAGAGATCTCTGAAAAGAAAAAGAAGAAAACGAATCATGTGCTGACAGGGAAACCTATCCAGACCAAGGATGAGATCCCCCTGTCTTCCTGTGATGTAGAAAGACGTCAGGTCACGACACGGGGGATCATCAGTTCTGTCAGCATTCGTGAAATATCCGGCGGCAAAGGGATCGTCACTCTGCGGATCACGGACTATGTACAGACAGTCAACGTCAAAGCCTTTGTCGTTATGAAGACCTGGAATGAGAAACTGGAAAAAGCGCTCGTTAAGGGGGAGACGATCCTGTGCAAAGGTTCCCTCGCGATGGATAGCTACCTGCAGGATCTGGTACTGACTGTCAATCATATCACGCTCTGCGCGGAGCCGCTTCATGTGGACGAGCAGAAAAAAGCGGCCGCGGAGGCCATGATCCTGGGGCGTCCCTTTGAAGGGAAAAGACAGGATATCAAATCGGTCCTTTCCCAGCAGTATGTGGATCATGAACAGAATAATAGGACCATTCTGCAGGGCGACATCATTACGACGGAATCCAAGGAACTGAAGAACGGCCGGACTATGATGACGATCGATATCACTGACTATACAGACTCGATCTCTGTCAAAGCCTATTTCGATAACGAAGAACTGGACAAAAAATCATCGCTGCTGAAGAAAGGCAAACAGATCCGCGTTCAGGGAAAAGTGATCTATGAGGATCAGTTCGCGCATGAATTCCAGATGAGCGCGGAATCGATCGCGCCTTCCTCCGATCCGCTCAAACCTGAGCGGAAGGATACGGCTGAAAGAAAACGGGTCGAACTGCATATGCATACCAAGATCTCCGAGATGGACGCGGTCACGAGTCCCAAGGACCTGGTTGCTCAGGCCTATCGCTGGGGACATAAGGCTGTCGCCATCACTGATCATGGCGTTGTGCAGGGATTTCCGGAGGCAATGGATGCCGCCAAGAAGATCGGGATCAAGGTCATTTACGGTGTGGAAACCTATATCGTGGATGATACAAAAAAAGCGATCACAGGCGATCACGGACAGGATTTCAGGGATACCTATGTCGTATTCGATATCGAGACGACCGGATTCAACAAGGAAACAGACAGTATCATAGAGATCGGCGCCGTAAAGATCCGGGATGAAAGGATCATCGACCGCTTCAGTCATTTCGTGGATCCGGAAAGGCCGATCCCGGAACATATCACCAGACTGACATCCATCACTGACGAAGATGTCAGAGGTCAGGGAACGATCAGGGAAGTCCTTCCCACGTTCCTTAACTGGGTCTGTGACAGTGTTCTGGTCGCGCATAACGCGTCCTTTGATACCGGGTTTATCGCCAATAAAAACGCCAGTCTGGGAAGAGCACCGATGGATCTGACCATCGTCGACACACTGGAACTGGCCAGAGGGCTTTATGAGCTGAAACGCTATACGCTGGATTCAGTCGCCCGTCACCTGGGTGTGGAACTGAAGACCCATCACCGGGCAGTCGACGATGCCGAGTGTACGGCGGAGATCTTCCTTCGCATGCTGGAAGATCTTCGCGAGAAGAAGATCACTGTGCTTTCCCAGGTCAACGAGTATATTCATGAGCATATCGATGTAAAGAAACTGCGTGCGCATCACGCGATCCTGCTCGTAAAGAACCAGGTCGGGCTGAAGAATCTCTATAAACTGATCTCCCGCTCGCATCTGGACTATTTCTACCGTCAGCCGAGAATGCCCAAAAGCATCATCAAAGAGTACCGTGAAGGTCTGATCCTGGGATCCGCCTGCAGCAGCGGAGAACTCTATGAGGCGGTACTGGAGAATGAAAGCGCGGAAACGATCGAGGGGATCGTCAGCTTTTATGATTATCTGGAGATACAGCCCCTCGCCAACAATCTGTACCTGCTGGAAGATGAAAAACATGAAAACATCCGTTCTGTCGAGGATCTGAAAGAGATCAACCGGACCATCGTCCGTCTGGGACGCACCTACAATAAACCGGTGGCTGCGACCTGTGATGTCCATTTCAAAGATCCGGAAGATGAAGAATTCAGAAGGATCCTTCTCTCATCCATGAAATACGCGGACGCGGACCGCCCAATGCCGCTGTATTTCCGGACGACGAACGAGATGCTCGATGAATTCGCCTATCTCGGCCAGGAAACGTGTGAGGAAGTCGTGATCGATAATCCGAACCGGATCGCCGATCAGATCGACGAGATCCTGCCTATTCCGAACGGACAGTTTTCGCCGGTGATCGAAGGCGCGGAAGAGGAACTGAAAAGCGTCTGCTATGAAAATGCCCGCTCACTGTACGGAGATCCGCTGCCGGAGATCGTTCAGGCGAGACTCGACCATGAACTCGGCTGTATTATCAGAAACGGCTTTTCGACACTGTATATCCTGGCCAGACGGCTGGTACAGCATTCGATCGCGGACGGTTACTACGTCGGATCCCGTGGATCCGTCGGTTCTTCCTTTGCGGCGACGATGGCCGGGATCACGGAAGTCAACCCGCTGAAAGCGCATTACTATTGTCCGAAATGTCATTTTACGGATTTCGATCCGGAAGAGGCCCGGGGCGTCGCGGGCATGAGCGGTTTTGACCTCCCGGACAGGAACTGTCCTGTCTGCGGAACAAAGCTGAAAAAGGACGGACAGGAGATCCCCTTTGAGGTTTTCCTGGGATTCGACGGAGACAAGGAACCGGATATCGATCTGAATTTCTCCGGTGAATATCAGGCCAAAGCTCACGCCTATGTGGGTGAGATGTTTGGGGAAGACCACGTGTACCGGGCCGGTACCATGGGCGGCCTCGCGGAGAAGACGGCCTATGGAATGGTTCGTCATTATCTGGAAGAGCACGGGAGAGTCTGTTCCAACGCGCAGATCAATTATCTGATCTCCGGGTGTCTGGAGGTCAAGCGAACGACCGGACAGCATCCCGGCGGCATTCTGGTCGTGCCGACGGATCATGACGTCTATGATTTTACCCCGATCCAGCATCCCGCCAATGATATGACGACCTCGATCATCACTTCTCACTATGATTATGATCAGCTGCATGGAAGACTGCTGAAGCTGGATATTCTCGGGCATGATGATCCGACCATGATCCGCATGCTGGAAGATATGACGCATACGGTCGCCACAGACGTTCCGATCGATGATCCGGGCGTAATGGCATTGTTCCTGGGGACGGAATCCCTTGGTGTGACGCCGGAGGAGATCGATTCCCCGGTCGGTACGTATGGGGTCAGCGAATTCGGCACTCATTTTGTCCGCCAGATGCTGGTAGACACCAAGCCGAAAAGCTTTTCGGATCTGGTCCGGATCTCAGGTCTGTCCCACGGAACGGATGTGTGGAATAACAATGCCAAGGATATCGTTTCTCAGGGGATCGCTCCGATCTCGGAATGCATCTGTACCAGAGAAGATATCATGATCGGCCTGATCCATCTGGGAATGGATAAGCTGGAGTCATTCAAAATCATGGAGAAGGTCCGGAAAGGGAAAAAGAGCGGAGGACTTTCGCCGACGGATATCGAACATATGGTCGCGCACGGGATCGAACCGTGGTATCTGGATTCCTGCAAGAAGATCCAGTATCTGTTCCCGAAGGGTCACGCGGTCGCGTATGTAACGATGTCTCTCCGGATCGCGTACTATAAGGTCCATTATAAAGAGTATTATTACGCGGCTTTCTTTACGATCCGGGCGGACAGCTTTGATTATGAAACAATGGCGATGGGCCAGCAGAAAGCACGGGACGCCAAAGCCGCGATCGAAGCGAAAGCCCAGAAGGATCAGACAGCCAAGGACAAAGAGATCCATACGCTGCTGGAGCTGGTGATCGAATTCTACGCGAGGGGATTGAAATTCCTTCCCATGGATCTTTACCGGTCAGACCATCACAAATTCCAGGTGATCGACGGAATGCTGCTTCCTCCCTTCGATACGATCTCAGGCATGGGTCAGACCGCGGCCAGATCGATCACCGAAGCCAGAGAAAACGGTGAATTTACAACGATCGATGATTTCCTGGAACGGACAAAAGTCAGCCGGACGATCACCGATACCATGAAGGAACTGGGGATCCTCGGCGACCTGCCGCAGACCGATCAGATGAGTCTGTTCTGATATTGCGAACGGAGAATAAAAAAGGTATAATAGAACCAACTATGATGACAGAGGAGGTGAGGGCGATGAAATATACGTTTCGAACCTTATGGTTTATGATCAAAGCCTTTCTGGCTTACAGAAAAGTACTGAAACGATCCAAAGACCTTCCTGACAAAGAAAGATGGCAGGCCGGATATAAATATGTCAGAGAATACTGTCCGAAACTGATGGAAAGGACAGGTTCAAGGATCATCTATTATGGCCTGGAGAAACTGCCGGAACAGTCAGGTGTTCTGTATGTAGGCAACCACCAGAGTCTGTTTGATATCGTGGTGATCCTTTCCGTCATGGAATATCCCACGGCTTTCCTGAATAAAAAAGAACTGGAGAAAGTTCCGCTCGTCGGCGGACTGGCCAGACTGCTGGGATGCATGTATATCGACCGGGGCGATCTCAGACAGTCGGTGACCGCGATCAGAACGACTTCTGAACGCATGAAACAGGGCCTGAATATGGTCATCTTCCCGGAAGGGACCCGCAGTAAAGACGGCACGATCGCTGAGTTTAAAAAAGGTTCCTTCAAGGCAGCGACGAATATCGGCGCTCCGATCGTTCCGATCCGCATCAGCCGCGAGATCCGGGATATTCTGGAGAACAACAAAGGCCTGCATATCATACCGCAGGAAGTACATGTATATTTCGGTGATCCGATCGACGTGAAGTCGATGGATAAGAAAGAGCAGAAAGAACTGGCGGAAAAGGTACAGCAGATCGTCAGTGAACTGAACTAAAGACAAAGCCACCTGGATTCAGGTGGCTTTTTGATGGAAGAAATCATAGACAGATCGTGCCGCGTTTTCCGTCATGGAAGGGACTTCCTTCAGCGCTTCGACCGAAGCATCCCGGATGGCATCCAGACTGGAGAAGTGTGTCAGCAGTGCTTTCCGTCTTGCCGCGCCTATCCCGGGGATCGTCTCCAGCTGAGACTTGATCTGTTCCTGTCCCCGAAGCTTTCGGTGATAGGTGATGGCAAAGCGGTGTGCTTCATCCTGGATCCGTGTGATCAGTAAAAAGGCTTCGCGGTTGCTTCCGAATTCCACTTCCTTTCCCTGGAAGTAGAGTCCGCGGGTCCGGTGATGATCGTCCTTGACCATTCCGGCTACCGGGATATTCAGCCCGAGATTTTGCAGAACACCCAGCGCGATATTCACCTGACCACGGCCTCCATCCATGAGCAGCAGGTCCGGCAGTTTGGTGAAACTTCCAAGGGAAGGATCTTTTCCTTCTTCTGCCAGTTCTTTCATTTCCCGGATCGCGTGAGTAAACCTTCTGGTAAGTACCTCCGCCATGGATGCGTAATCATCTGCGCCTTCCACGGATTCGATGCGAAACTTCCGATAATCGCTGGTCCTGGGTTTTCCGTCTTCGAAGACGACCATGGAACCTACGGAGAGGGATCCGAACGTATTGGAGATGTCAAAGGCCTCTATTCTGGAGAAAGGATACTCATCGAAGCCAAGCAGCTCTTCGAGCTGGCGGACCGCGCCTTTTGTCCTTTTTTCTTCATTCTTCATGCGCTGGCCGAACTGAGAGAGAGTCAGTTCGGCATTTTTGGATGCCAGATCGACCAGTCGGACTTTTTCACCTCTCTGAGGCTGAAGGATCTGAACCAAGGATCCTCGTTTGGAAGAAAGAAAATCCTGCAGAAGGGTCAGTTCATCCGGAAGGGCGGCGACCAGCAGTTCCTTCGGGATAAAGGCGGTCCCGCTGTAGAACTGCTGGATAAAGACTCCGATCAGCTGATTTTCCGGCAGCAGGCTCGTGTTCTCCAGCAGGAAATGTTCCCGGCCGATCAGTTTACCTCCGCGGATAAAGAATACCTGGATCAGGGCATTGTCTTCATCTTTGGCGATACCTATGATATCGCGGTCCTCATCGGCCGCCGCGTGCTCGATCTTCTGAGACTGGGAAAGAAATTCCACCGCTTTGATGCGGTCACGGAATACCGCCGCTTTTTCAAATTCCAGCTTCTCTGACGCTTCATTCATCTGTTTTTTCAGCGACTGGATCACTTCCTGATGATGCCCGGAGAGCAGGCTGATCGCCTGATCGACCATCGCCTGATAGGCTTCTTTGGAGACCTGGCCGGTGCAGGGTCCGCAGCATTTACCGATATGCAGGTTCAGACAGGGCCTTTCCTTGCCGATGTCGCGTGGCAGAACGCGGCTGCAGGTCCTAAGAGGCCAGAGTTTTTCCATGAGTTCCATGGTCTCGTTGACCGCGCCGACACTGGTATAGGGACCAAAGTAACGGGCTTTGTCCCGGAGGATCTTCCTGGTTTTGATGATCCGGGGAAATTCTTCCTGGACCGTGACTTTGATATAGGGATACTGTTTATCGTCTTTGAGGAGGGTATTATAGGGCGGCCTGTGTTTTTTGATCAGGTTGTTTTCAAGAATGAGCGCTTCCATCTCGGAATCCGTGACGATATACTCAAAGTATTCGACACGGGAGACCATCTGAAGGATCTTGGTCGTTTTTCCGCGCGGACTCTGAAAATACTGCCGGACGCGGTTGTGAAGATCGACCGCTTTCCCTACATAAAGGATCAGATCTCCTTCGTGCATGATATACACACCGCTTTTATGCGGGATCTTTTTCAGCTCTTCCCTGATATCAAACATGGCTCTGTCCTCCTTGACAGATCCAGTATAGCTGAAATAACGGATGAAATCAATCTTTCTTGACGATATGGACAAAGAATGGTAAACTTATCAATTGGATTATTATCGATATGGGAGGATGCATGGACCTACATAATAAAAAACTCTTTTTTCCGATCGTTATCCTGGGGCTGGTGATCGTCGGCCTCCTGATGTTTATCGCTGTCAGTATCTACAATCATTATTACGGAATGAAACATATCAGGAGCCAGCAGGTCTCACCGGAAGTGGGAGAAGATGAATATAATATCGTATTTAAAGGCCAGTTTAACGGGATCGCTTTTGTTGAAGACGGATATCTGTATTTTGATATGGATGTCGTCAACGAAGACTGGGCCATGGGCCGGTATTTTTATTCCGATGTGGAGAATGTCGTATTCTTCACGACTTCGACTGAGCGGATCAGCTATGAGATCGGCAGTGAATTCTATAAGCAGCGGAACGGGCATATCTTTGTACGCGCTTCCGAATGTGAAGACCGGTGCGGTCTTCAGTATAAGATCAATTATGACGAGCAGCTGGTCATGATCCGTGACCCGCAGGGCCGGACGGCGGAAGTCATGACGTCGGGTGTTTATCTGCTCACGGATCCGTCGCCCGAGACACAGACCTATACGGCAAAACTGAAAAAAGGTGAAACGATCGAGATCTATCCGTGCGATACCGAAGGGTATTATTTCGCGTCGGATATGAACGGACATATGGGTTATCTGGAAGCCGAAGGCCTGAAGACATCCAAAGCGAACCTATCCCGTAAGGAATCGCAGCAGATCGATATGAGCGATTATCTGGTGAAGACCGACCACATCTTTATGGTATTTCATCAGATCTATTCCAACCGGTATTCGCAGGAGATCCTGGATCCCATTCAGGAGAGCTGGGCCTATACCAATGTCGTTTCTCCCACATGGTTCACGCTCAACGCGGACGGAACTATTTCGTCGAACGGCAACACCGATTATGTCGAGGATGTACGGGAGGAAGGCGACCAGATCTGGGCACTTTTCAACAATCAGTTCGACGATGATATGACCTATGAACTGCTGAAGCATACAGAGATGCGCGACCGCATATGCGATCAACTGCTGAAATACTGCAAGCAGTACAATATTCACGGCATCAATGTAGACTTTGAAAGCATGTCCGAGCGCACGGAGCGATATTTCATGCAGTTCCTCCGGGAACTTTCCATGACGATCCGGCCGGCCGGATATCAGCTATCTGTGGATGTGCCTGTTCCCTCACCCTGGAGTGATTATTATCAGCGGCTTCGCTATTCGGACGTCTGTGATTATTTGATCCTGATGGCCTATGACGAACATTATCCGGGTTCTGACGCGGGCAGTACTTCTTCCCGTGACTTTGTCTGGGACGCTGTGAAGGCGATGGTGGAGGATGAGGGCGTTCCCTGCCGGAAGATCATCCTTGGGATCCCGTGGTATACCCGCCTGTGGATCGGTGAAGGAGAGGACCTGGATACCGAAGCGCTCAGTATGGATGAAGTGATCGATCTGATCTATGATTATGATATGACGGTACGATTTGATCCGGAAACAGGGCAGAATTACGCGGAAGGGTATAACGGCGATCTGCTGTACCGGATCTGGATCGAAGATGAAACTTCGCTTGCCTATCGACTGGAAGCGGTTAAGACATATGATTTGAAAGGCGTTGCCGCCTGGAGCTACGGTTTTGAAAACTGGCAGGTCTGGGACGCGTACGACGCAGCTTTCTTCAATAAGGACGAATGAGACTATACGATACAGAAGAAAAGAAAGAACAGTTCATCCTGGTAGGTGTAGATACCGGCCGTTTTGAGATCAGCATGGAGAAATCCCTGGATGAACTGGAAGAACTGCTGGAAACCGATGGTGGGGAAGCGGTCGGGCGTGTGATCCAGAATCTGACGGCACCCAGCAGCCGCACCTATGTGGGCAGCGGAAAAGTGGAAGAGATCCGTCAGATCCTGGAAGATACCGGAGCGGACGGCATCATCTGCGATGATGAACTTTCTCCCGCGCAGCTTAAAAACCTGACGGACGAACTGGGAGTCAAGGTGATCGACCGTACACTGCTCATCCTGGATATTTTTACCAAGCGGGCGACCACCAGAGAAGGGCAGATGCAGATCGAGCTTGCTCAGCTGAATTACCGGCTGACAAGGCTGACCGGACTTGGTAAGGAATTATCCCGGCAGGGAGCGGCGGTTGGCACCCATACCAGAGGCGCCGGCGAAACGAAGCTGGAAATGGACAGACGGCATATCCGGGAAAGGATCGATATGCTGAAAGGCCAGCTGAAGGAAGTGGCCGAACGCCGCGGTATGGAGAGAAGTCAGCGGAAAAAAGGGCATCTTCCGATTATCGCGCTGGTCGGCTACACCAACGCGGGAAAATCCACCATATTCAACCGTGTGACCGGCGCGGGCGTACTGGAAGAGGATCAGCTGTTCGCGACGCTGGATACGACGGTCCGCCGGACGGAACTGCCTTCCGGACGAGGCGTGCTGTTTACGGATACGGTCGGTTTTATTCATAAGCTTCCGCATCAGCTGATCGATGCTTTTCGGGCTACGCTGGAAGAAGCGTGTGAAGCCGATATCCTTCTGCATGTCGTAGACAGTTCAGACCCCAAAGCCGTAATGCAGATGAAAGTGACCTATGATACGCTGATGGAACTGAAAGCAGCGGATAAGCCGATCATCACCATCCTCAACAAGCAGGATCTGCTGGGAGAGGATGCCCAGATACTCGCGCCGTCTTATCACGCGGAAGAGGTGCTCAGGATCAGCGCGCTGGAGGAAGACGGGATCCGGATGGTACTTCGATCCATCGACCTGCTGCTCGATCAGTGGGATCAGGAAATGCTGCTGCTGATCCCCTATCAGAACGCGGGACTGTGTGAAAAGGTCCACCAGGAAGCGGTCATACTGAGTGAAGAATATACCGAACAGGGAATACAGATCAGAGCCCGGATCAAAGAACCGCTGCTTGGGAAAGTCAAGAAATTTCAGGTGAAAGAATAAACATGAAAACAGAACTGTTACCGGTGGATGATTTTTCCCTGAAAAAAGCGGAAGAACTGCTTCGATCGGGGCAGGTCGTCGCGTTTCCTACGGAAACTGTTTATGGCCTCGGCGCGTGGGCTTTTTCTGCGGAAGGGATCGACCGTGTATATGAAGCCAAGGGCCGTCCCTCGGATAACCCTCTGATCGTACATGTGGCGCCGGGGATGGATCTTAGTAAGATCGTTACGGAGATTCCGGAAAAAGCCAGGATCCTGATGGAACGATACTGGCCCGGTCCGCTGACGATCATCCTTCCGAAGACCGAAGATGTACCGCTGCGGGTGACCGGAGGACTATCTACGGTAGCTGTCAGAATGCCTTCCCATCCCGCCGCCATGAAACTGATCGGCAGCACGGGTCTTCCGATCGTCGCGCCAAGCGCGAACACCTCCGGCAGACCAAGTCCGACCAGCGCGCAGCATGTACTGGAGGACCTGCGGGGGAAGATCCCGCTGATCCTGGATGGAGGTAAGTGTCAGGTGGGGCTGGAGTCGACGATCGTAGATCTGACAGAAGAGGTCCCCATGATCCTTCGTCCGGGCGCGATCACACTGGCTATGCTGGAAGAGGCTGTGGGCGAAGTGGATGTGGATCCTGCTGTGCGTGCCGCCGTGGGGATTCAAAGCGATCTTGTTCCCAAAGCGCCGGGGATGAAATACCGGCATTACGCACCGAAAGGATATCTGATCCTGACAGACGAGGGACCGGATCAGATAGCGGACTGGATCCGGCAGGATCTTGCCGGAAAAGAACAGAAGATCGGACTGATCGGATCGGATGAATGGATCCGAAAGGTCGAGAACTCGCTGGGTCCGGTGCGGATCACGGCTGTTTCACTCGGTTCCGCGATGGATGAGATCGCGAGAAAACTCTTTGACGGCCTTCGAAAAACAGATGAAGAAGGACTGGAAAAGATCTACGGAGAAGCTTTCCAGAGAAAAGATCTGGGAGAAGCCATCATGAACCGGTTTCTTAAAGCAGCCAGCGAAAGACGCATCAGTGAACAAACTAAGCAATAGGAAGTGACCTAAATGGAATTACGAGGATTGACCAGCGCGGAGGTCGAGGAGAGGATCGCGACGGGGCAGTCGAACCGGACAGGCGGCGGCACCAAGAGTGTCGGCCGGATCATCTGGGAACATTCGATGACCCTTTTCAATATCGTCAACCTGATCCTGGCCATCGCGGTCGCAGCAGTCGGAAGTTTCAAAAATATGCTTTTTATGGGGATCGTGTTCTCCAATACCGCCATTGGCGTGATCCAGGAGATCCGGTCCAAACGTATGGTCGATAAACTGTCGATCATGGTATCCGCGAAGATCGAAGCCATCCGGGACGGACAGCGTCAGCTGATCCTGTCGGACGATCTGGTCAAGGATGATCTGATCCATCTGAAAAGAGGCGCGCAGGTGCCCGCGGACGCGCGGATCGTCTACGGTGGTGCCGATGTCAACGAAAGCCTTTTGACAGGTGAACCGGATCTGATCTCGAAGACCGTAGGAGACGAACTGTTTTCCGGGAGCTTTCTTTCAGCCGGTGACTGCTACGCGAAACTGATCCGTGTAGGAAAAGAATCATTTGCCGCCAAGATCTCTCAGGAAGCCAAACGAGTGAAAAAGGCCGAGTCCGAGATCATGCGGACACTGAAAAAGATCATAACGATCATCTCCTGTCTGCTGGTCCCTCTTGGAGCATTGCTTTTTATCAATCAGCTGTCGCTTGCCGAAGCGACTACCCAGAGTGCAGTGGTCGGAACAGTAGCCGGACTGATCAGTATGATCCCCGAAGGCCTGATGCTGCTGACCAGTTCCGTACTGGCAGTCGCTGTCATTCGTCTGTCCCAGCGGCAGGTACTGGTACAGCAGTTATACTGCATCGAGACACTGGCCAGAGTCGATGTGCTGTGTCTGGATAAGACCGGTACGATCACCAGCGGCGCCATGAAAGTGAGCGGGCTTCTTGGATTCGGGCAGACAGGAAAAGAGGAGCTAAGCTACGGATTCGCCGCGCTGGCCGCCTGTTCCAAAGATGAGAGTCCTACGCTTACCGCCATTCGTGAAGCGTTTCCTATGGAGAACCCACCGGCAGCAAGCCGGGTCGTCAGCTTTTCTTCCGAGAAAAAATGGTCCGGTGTAACGCTGGAAAACGGGACGACCTACATCATGGGCGCCGGGGAAATGATCCTGAAAGACCGCTATGCCGAGATCGAAAAGGCGTTTCGTTCCAGAATCGGCACGAATCGTGTGCTCCTGCTGGCCACATCACCGGAACCCTTCGATGAAGAAGGAAACCTGCCCTCTGTGATCAAACCGATCGGCGTCCTGCTGATCCAGGATGAGATCCGGAAAGAAGCACCGGATACGATCCGATATTTCCAGGAACAGGGCGTGGATCTGAAAGTCATTTCCGGTGACGGAGTCGCGACAGTCGCGCAGATCGCTGAAAAGGCAGGGATCCCCGTGGAAGGCCGATGTGTGGACGCCAGGACCCTGGTCACGGATCAGGATATGGATCACGCGGTCGCCGCTTATACGATATTCGGACGGGTAACGCCGGCCCAGAAGAGACAGCTGATCCGAGCTCTGCAGAAACAGGGGCATACGGTCGCGATGACCGGTGACGGCGTCAATGATGTACTGGCCATGAAAGAGTCCGATTGTTCCGTGGCAATGGCATCCGGTTCGGAGGCAGCGAGAAATACAGCACAGCTGGTCCTGACGACGGACGATTTCAGCTCCATGCCGGAGGTCGTAGCGGAAGGACGCCGCTCCATCAACAATATCCAGCGGAGCGCTTCCATGTTCCTGACGAAAACGATCTTCGCGATGCTGATCGGTATCCTGTTTACGATCGTCAGCTGGCAGTATCCTTTCCAACCTGTTCAGATGTCGTTTATCAGTACACTGACGATCGGGATCCCGTCCCTGATCCTGGCGCTGGAGCCCAACCGCGAACGGATCAGCGGTAACTTCTTCTACAATATCATCACGCGTGCGCTTTCCGGCGGTGTGACAATGGCGATCGGCGTGCTGCTGGTCTACGCGGCCGGCGCGATCTTCCGGCTGGAGTATGAGGAAATCTCCATGCTGGCGGTACTGCTCACGTCGATGACCTGCGTCTTCCTGCTGTACCGGATCTCCATTCCTTTCAATAAAGTCAGACTCGCGCTGTTCATCTTCGTGATCTCGAGTATCGTACTGGGAGCCGTTTTCTTTGGCTGGTTCTTCAATTTCCCGGCCTTTACCTGGAAGATAGGACTGTGCCTCCTCGTGATCGGCGCGATCAACGGGACGATCTTCTTCTTCCTGTTCTCTGTCATGGAGAAGGTCCGGTTAAAGATGCTCTCTCCGGAAATGATGGCGCTCTCTGCCGAGAAAGCCAGAAGGAAGCAGGAGATCAAGGCGGAAAGAAGAAACCGCCGGATCGATGAGTGGGAGGATCAGCCGAAAGCCTATAAAGGGATCGTCAAGGTGATCGCTTATCCGATCTCTCTGGTATCGCGGATGGTCCATCATGTAAACAGCAAGAAGACAAAGGAATGAAATGAATAAAAGAACTGCCCGCGCGAAAGCAAGAGAGCTGGTCCGGCGGATGACGCTGGAAGAAAAAACCGCGCAGATGCTTTATGAAGCGCCGGGACTGCCAGAACTCGGCATTCCGGCCTATAACTGGTGGAACGAAGCGCTTCATGGAGTCGCAAGATCCGGCCGGGCGACGGTGTTTCCGCAGTCGATCGCCCTGGCGGCGTCCTTTGATCCGGCGCTTGTCCGAAAGATCGGACAGGTCGTTGCCGAAGAAGGAAGGATCATTCATGAGATCTACAAAAGCGAGGGGAAGAGCGGGATCTATCAGGGGCTGACCTACTGGTCGCCCAATATCAATATCGTCCGCGATCCCCGCTGGGGCAGAGCCCATGAGACCTATGGAGAGGATCCCTATCTGACTTCCCGGATGGGCACAGAATTCGTTCGGGGTCTTCAGGGAGAAGATCCGGATCATCTGACGGCTTCAGCCTGCTGTAAACACCTGGCGGCGCATTCCGGACCGGAAGCGACCCGGCACGGGTTCAACGCGGTCGTTTCCAGGAAAGATCTTTTTGAGACCTATCTGCCGGCCTTCGAGAGAGTCGTCAAAGACGCGGATGTCAGCGGCATTATGACAGCCTATAACGCGATCGGCGGTATTCCCGCCAGCGCGCACAGGGAACTTTTGCAGGAAGTCATTCGTAAGGAATGGGGATTCGACGGATATATCGTTTCCGACTGCGGTGCGATCCAGGATATCTATGAGTTCCATCATTATACCGATACAAAAGCCGAAGCCGCCGGCAAAGCCGCCCAGGCAGGCTGTGAGCTCAACTGCGGCAGTCTCTACGGATATCTGAATGAAGCCGTACATAAAGGCTATGTCAGTGAAGAAATGATCGATCAGGCCGTGGAGGATCTTCTGACTATCCGTTTCCGGCTGGAGATGGACGGACCTTTTCAGGCGGAAGAAGCGATCCGCCGATGGATCAGGAAAAAACCGGAATGGAACCGGCTGTCAGAGCTTGCTTCGGAAGAAGCACTCGTTCTTCTTAAAAATGACGGACTCCTTCCGCTGAAAGATCCGAAGACCATCGCAGTCATCGGACCGAATGCCCGGAGCGTGACGGTACTGGAAGGAAACTATCATGGGACCGCGGATGAAACCGTGACCGTCCTTCAGGGGATCCGGGAAGAATTCCCTGACGCCGCGATCCTTGGCGCGGATGGCGCGCATCTTTATAAAGACCGGATCGAAGCCATGAGCCGTGTGCCGGATGATCAGGTACCGGAAGCGGTCGCGTTCGCAAAAGCGGCGGATGTGACGATCCTCTGTCTTGGTCTCGATCCTTCCATCGAAGGGGAACAGGGCGACGCGTCCAATGAATACGGAGCAGGGGACAAACCGAACCTTCTGCTTCCCGCTTCACAGCAAAGACTGCTATCGGCCGTCGCCCCGGCCGCGAAAAAACTGGTCGTGGTCCTTCTTTCCGGCGGAGCGCTGGATCTGGGAGACGATGAACGATATGCCGGCGCGCTGATCCAAGCATGGTACCCTGGCGCGTACGGCGGCCGGGCGATCGCCGGCGTGCTGTCCGGACGGGTCGATCCTACGGGAAGACTGCCGGAAACCTTCTATTATAACGAACAGGTCAGCTGGGATTTCGAAGATTACCGGATGGAAGGCAAAACCTACCGGTTCTTCCGGGAAGAGCCCAGATATCCCTTCGGATTCGGACTCAGCTTCCGAAAACTTTCCATCGAAGAGGCGGCCCTGGAGAAGGAAATACTGAAGATCACGATCTCCAATCCGCATGAAAAACCTGTTTCGATGCCGGTCATGGTATTCGCCGAATGGGAAGGAGAGAAAAGCAAAACACCGATCCGTCAGCTTGTCTGTTCACAGAGAGTCACCCTTGAACCCAAAGAGAGAAAGACCATACAAACAAAGATCGATCCCTACTGGCTCATGATCGTCTGTGAAGACGGGGCCAGGATACCACATGAAGGAACGATCCGGCTGAAGATCAGCGATCACGCGCCGGATCCGAGAAGCTGCCTGCTTTCGGGCAGCGGATATATTGAAATAACCTGTTGATCTCTAAAAAAACCTCTGTGTTTTACGAAAATTAAAGCACAGAGGTTTATTCTTTCGTTTAACTTGCACAATTGACCATACAAGTATAATTGTATACAATTATACAAAGTTCTTTTTTGGAGGTTTCGTATGGATTTTCAGAATGATATTTATGTCTCCGACCGTAAGGATGAGCTGAAACTCAACCCGCAGACGAATCTTCTGGAGCTCATGAGTTTTGAATATGCGCTGCAGAATGTGGAACAGCCCAATCTCTACCGGATGCTCTTCAACTACGAAGAAGTTCCGAAAATGATGTTCAACCAGCGGCTGGTTCCCATGCATATGCCGAAGGATATCTGGATCACCGATACTACGTTCCGGGACGGACAGCAGTCCAGAGAGCCCTATACCACGGAGCAGATCGTCCATCTGTTTGAGATGCTTCACCGTCTGGGAGGCCCGAAAGGGATCATCCGGCAGAGCGAATTCTTCCTTTACAGCCGCAAGGACAGGGCTGCGGTATATCAGTGTCTGGAGAAGGGATATGAGTTTCCCGAGATCACGAGCTGGATCCGTGCGAGCAAAGAGGATTTCAAATTAGTGCGGGAGATCGGTCTGAAGGAGACCGGTATCCTGGTCAGCTGTTCGGATTATCACATCTTCTATAAGTTGAAGATGAACCGCCGGCAGGCCATCGATCATTATCTTGGCGTCGTCAAGGACTGCATCGACGCCGGTATTAAGCCGCGCTGTCATTTTGAAGATATTACACGCGCGGATTTCTACGGATTCGTCGTTCCGTTCGTTACGGAGCTGCACAAGCTGATGGTTGAGACCGGCGTCCCTATCAAGATCCGCGCCTGTGATACGCTGGGATACGGAGTAGGGACTCCCGGTGTGGCGCTTCCGAGAAGTATTCCCGGTATCATTTACGGTCTTCGTCATTATGCCCACATGCCTTCTTCTTTGCTGGAGTTCCACGGGCATAACGATTTCTACAAGGCCGTATCCAATTCCACGACTGCCTGGCTCTATGGCGCTTCCGGCGTCAACTGTTCCCTGCTTGGTATCGGAGAAAGGACCGGCAACTGCCCGCTGGAGGCAATGGTCATGGAATACGCCCAGCTCAAAGGAACACTGGACGGAATGGATCCCACGGTCATTACCGAGATCGCGGAATATTACGAAAAAGAGATCGGATATAAGATCCCTCCGAGAACGCCTTTCGTCGGAGCGGATTTCAACGTGACAAGAGCCGGTGTACATGCCGACGGACTTCTGAAAAACGAAGAGGTCTACAACATCTTCGATACAGGAAAACTGCTGAACCGTCCGCCCAAAGTGATGATCAGCAATACTTCCGGAGCTTCCGGTATCGCGATCTGGATCAATACCCATCTGAAACTGACCGGAGAAGCGGCGATCGATAAGAAGGATCCGCTGGTGACCGAGCTGAAAACCTGGGTCGACAAGCAGTACGCGGAAGGAAGGGTCACCGCGATCACAGATGACGAACTGAAAGCTCAGCTGACAATCGTAGCGGAAAAACTTGCCGAAGGTAACGGAAATGAAGAATGATCTGAATCAGGAGATCCTCCGTCAGCCTGTCAACCTGGCGGAATCCGTTTATTATCAGATACGCCGCAAGATCCTTTCCGGCAAGTATACGCCGGGAGAAGCGGTGACAGAAGGAGAAGTCGCGAAGGAACTCGGGGTCAGCCGTACCCCGGTGAGAGAAGCCTTTAAACAGCTGGAATCCGAAGGGCTTCTGGAGCTTCGTCCCAATCGCGGAGCCCTCGTCGTGGGGATCGGACGGTCCGATATCGAGGACATCTATGAGATCCGTTCTCTTCTGGAAGGACGGGCTGCGGAAAGAGCGGCGATGAAAGCGGATGAGGTTTCGATGGAACAGCTCAGTGAGATCGTGGATCTGACAGAGTTCTATATCGAACGCGGTGATTTTGACAGGGTGACCGCGATGGACGATCGTTTCCACAGGACCATCTATGAATTAACGGGCAGCCGGATGCTTCAGAAGATCCTGAAAGAGCTGCATGCCTACGCGGAGAACATTCGGGAAAGATCGATCAGAGAACCCGGAAGAGCCGAGCAGATGCTGAAAGAACATCGGGCGATCCTGGAAGCGATGAAAAGAAAAGATCCTGAAAACGCGGGATCCCTGATGATCGAACATGTGCGTGCTTCCGCCGCTAATATGGAAAAAAACCACCTGATGGAAAACTGAGAGGTATAGAGATGAAGTACTATCAAGAACCGTGTATGTATTCAAACGGTACGGTAAAAAGGATCTCTTCCGATATGGTCGGAGAAGGCCGCGAAAAAACGATGGCGTACCGGATCCTGCGCGCCCATGAAAGTGCGGAAGTACCAAAAGAAGAAGGGATGCTGCATCTTCGGTTTGAAGCCCTGATCTCTCACGACATCACCTATGTCGGTATCATCCAGACGGCCAGAGCGAGCGGAATGAAGTCCTTTCATCTTCCCTACGCGCTGACGAACTGCCATAACAGCCTGTGCGCGGTCGGCGGGACGATCAATGAGGACGACCATGTATTCGGCCTTTCCGCGGCTCGTAAATACGGCGGGATCTATGTGCCGGCCAATCAGGCGGTCATCCATCAGTACGCGAGGGAGATGATGACAGGATGCGGCCGTATGATCCTGGGATCCGACTCCCATACAAGGTACGGCGCGTACGGGACGATGGGGATCGGGGAAGGCGGTCCGGAACTCGTGAAGCAGCTGCTGGATCAGACCTACGATATTCCGCTTCCGGAAGTGACCCTGATCCATGTGACCGGCTCCCTGAAGAAAGGCGTCGGTCCGCATGATGTGGCGCTGACCCTCTGCCGGGATGTTTTCGGTACCGTCAAAAACCATATCCTTGAATTTGCCGGTGAAGGGATCCATGAACTGTCTGCCGATCAGCGGATCGGCATCGATGTGATGACGACGGAAACCGCTTGTCTGTCTTCCATCTGGGAGACCGATGAGGTAATTCGCGCGTTCTATCAGAATCACGGCAGGGAAGAGGATTATCAGCCGATGAAGCCGCTGGAGGGAGCCTGCTACGATCATTTCATCGAACTTGATCTTTCTGAGATCGAACCGATGATCGCGCTTCCGTTCCATCCCTCCAATGCGGTCCCGATCCGCGAACTGAAAGAAGATCCGCACCGTTATCTGGATCCGATCGGTCTGTCGGATATGATAAAAGACGGAAAGATCCGTGTTACCCAGGGAGTGATCGCCGGATGTGCCGGCGGCCTTTACGAAAACCTGGAAGAAGCGAATGAGATCCTGCAAAAAGGATCCATCGGGCAGGGGATCTTCTCGCTCTCGGTCTATCCGGCATCGACGCCTGTTCAGCACGCCCTGGCGGAAAACGGAGTGCTGACTTCCCTGCTGGAGTCCGGAGCGGTGGTCAAGCCCTGTTTCTGCGGGCCCTGCTTCGGCGCCGGAGATGTCCCTTCCAATGAAGGCTTTTCGATCCGCCATACGACGCGGAACTTCCCGAACCGGGAAGGATCCAAACCGGGAGAAGGGCAGAAAGCCTACGTCGCGCTGATGGATGCCCGATCCATCGCGGCGACCGCTGCCATGGGAGGGATCCTCACCGGAGCGGATGAACTGGATTATACCACGGAGAAGAAGCCTTATCATTTTTATCCGGGCATATATGAAAAACGGGTCTACCAGGGATATGGAGATCCGCATGAGGAAGAGCCGCTGATCCTGGGACCGAATATCACCGACTGGCCCCATATGGAAGCGCTGAAAGACGATCTTCTGGTGAAACTGTGCGCGGTGATCCGTGATCCGGTCACGACAACGGATGAACTGATACCGTCCGGGGAAACATCTTCCTACCGCTCCAATCCGCTCAGGCTTTCGGAGTTTACGCTTTCGAGAAGAGAGCCGCTCTATGTCAGCCGTGCGAAAGCGGCGGCCAAAGAGCGGCCGGAAGACTTCGGCCTCTCAGGTGAAAAGACGAGCATCGGTTCCGCGATCTTTGCTGTGAAGCCCGGCGACGGCTCCGCGAGAGAACAGGCAGCCTCCTGTCAGCGGGTACTGGGCGGCAGCTGTAATTTCGCGATCGAGTACGCGACCAAACGGTATCGTTCGAATTGTATCAACTGGGGCATGATCCCATTTACCGTATCCGATTTTCCGGCCGAGACCGGTCAGACGGTCTATATTCCGGGGATCAGAAAAGCGCTGGCTGAAGGGAAAGAAGAAATCACCGGTTATATCGATCAGGATCCGGCCAAAGCGCTGCATCTTCAGATGAAAGGACTGACCGATACCGAGCGGGAGATCCTGCTTCTCGGCTGTCTGATGAATTACTACGCGAAACGAGGAAAAGACAATGCATAAGATCAACATGACGATACCGCTCGTAGAGATGGATGGAGACGAGATGACACGCATCCTCTGGAAGAAGATCAAGGAGGAACTGATCCTTCCGTTTGTCGATCTGAAGACAGAGTATTATGATCTCGGCCTTGTTCATCGCGATGAGACAGAAGATCAGGTCACCGTGGACGCGGCGAACGCCACGAAAAAGTACGGCGTAGCCGTCAAGTGCGCGACGATCACGCCCAATCAGCAGCGGGTAGAAGAATACAACCTTCATCAGATGTGGAAAAGTCCCAACGGCACGATCCGTGCCATGCTGGACGGGACCGTCTTCCGTACGCCTATCGTGATCGACGCGATCAAACCGGCGGTGAGAAGCTGGGAAAAGCCGATCACGATCGCCCGTCATGCCTACGGGGATGTCTATAAGAACGTTGAGATCCGTACAGAGGAAGCCGGCGTCTGTGAACTGATCTTCACCGGTGAAAGCGGGCAGGTAGTCAGAAAAACCGTCGCGAAGCTGGACGGTCCGGGCGTTTTTCAGGGCGTACACAACAAAGAGTCATCCATTCGTTCTTACGCGCACGCTGTCTTTACCTACGCGCTTTCGGTAGGACAGGATGTCTGGTTCGGCGCCAAGGATACGATCTCCAAAACATATGACGGCGCTTTCCGTGAGATCATCGGGAACGTGTTTGAGGAGTACCGGGACCGGTTCGAACAGGCGGGGATCACATACTTTTATACGCTGATCGACGACGCCGTGGCGAGAGTCATGCGTTCCAAAGGCGGCTTTATCTGGGCATGCAAGAATTATGACGGGGATGTGATGAGCGATATGGTCGCGACCGCTTTCGGTTCACTGGCGATGATGACTTCCGTTCTCGTTTCGCCGGACGGCGTCTATGAATACGAAGCGTCTCACGGAACGGTCACCAGGCATTATTACCGCTATCTCAAAGGAGAAGCGACATCGACCAATCCCATGGCTACGATCTTTGCCTGGAGCGGTGCTCTAAGAAAGCGCGGAGAGATGGATGGGAATCGTGAACTTATGTCGTTTGGCGACAAGCTTGAAGAGGCCTGTCTGAGCGTTCTGGACAGAGGCGTCATGACGAAAGATCTCGTACTTCTGGCTGATCCTGCGAAGGTCAGCAGCGAAGTTCTGACAGATGAATTTCTGTCAGAAATACGCGCGGAACTCGATAAAACCCTTTAAAAATAATAAAAAACCGGTTTCTTCCTGACGAGAAATATGTTATAATCATGACAAAGTTGACATGGTTGGTAATCATCAAAGAAGTATTTCTTTGTCGGGAAGGAGATGAACGTGCAGGGGAAGAATATCAACGAGCTTCGCCGGATGTACCCGGAAGTCGATCGGGCTTATTGGTTCGCGATCCGTGCTCACCGCGGACAGAAACGAAAAGACGGTACCACTCCTTATATCCAGCACCCCATCGAAGTCGCGGAGATCGTCTCCAGTATGAGTACGGTCCCCAGTGTGATCGTCGCGGCCCTGCTGCACGATGTCGTGGAAGATACGTATGTGAAGCTGAATGATATCGCCCGTATGTTTGGTGTTTACGTCGCTGATTTGGTCAGTGATGAAAGCGAGAACAAACGACGTGAAAAACCTGCTTCCGATACCTGGCGTCTCAGAAAGGAAGAAGCGATCGAGAAGATCGCGGGAGCAGGGAAGGAAGCGAAACTGATCTCACTGGCGGACAAACTTTCCAACCTTCGTTCGATCTGGGCTGATTATCAGACGATCGGAGATGACGTTTTCTCCCGGTTCAATGTCCAGGAGAAAAAAGATCACGGATGGTATTATCGTTCCATGAGAGATCAGTATATCGGTCTGAAAGGAACGGATGCCTGGAAAGAATATTCTGACCTCATCGAAAAGATCTTCGGACCTGACCGTGTCAGTGCGGTTCCGACAGAAAGCAAGGAAGCATAAAAAATCCTCCCCGAAAAAGGGAGGATTCTTGTTTTGAAGAATGGATCAAAGGCCGAGATCTTTGAACTTGTCGGCCATCAGCGTATAGCCGCCGTCAAGATCGGGATCGGATTTGTAGGACATACCGGGATTCTGACGGGAATTACCTTTCTTTCCGTCTCTTCTGCGGCGGGGAGCACCTTCGCCGCCGGCATTCTTTTCGCGGCGGGGAGCCTTGTTTCCTTCCGGGTTGGGCATCAGCGCGCGGATGGAAAGGGAGATCTTTTTGCTGGCTTCATCAAGCTTAATGACCTTAACTTCAACTTCCTGACCGACGGTAAGGAATTCGTTGATATCTTTGACATAAGTGTTGGATACTTCGGAAATATGAACCAGACCCTGAGTACCTGCTTCGCCTTCTAACGCGACAAAAGCACCAAAGGACTGAATACCTGTGACTTTACCTTTACAAACCTGTCCGACTTCTACACTCATAACAGTACCTCCATCTGGCTTCCGGTCAGTTCCAGGCACAGCGGGAACAGCGGGAAGAGCTCTTTATCAGTTCTTCCGGCCATCTATCCTTATGTGTAAGGAACAGGACGGCAGCCGACATAAAAATCCTGACTATTATACCACAAACAGATGATCCAGGCAAGAGGGAAACATGGTGAAAAACCGCAAAAACAGTTGACACTTTCTTATGAATTATGTTAAAATATGAATCTGTAGTATGTCGGTGTGATGGAATTGGCAGACGTGACGGACTCAAAATCCGTTGATGGCGACATCGTGTGGGTTCGAGTCCCACCACCGGCATGACCCCGCAGCCTGCGACTCGTCTGCAGCCTGCGGTTTTTTCATTTTAAGGAAGACAGAGCAGATGACAAAAAACTATCAGATCACCCGTCTGGCCGGATATACCGGCTCGATCATGCAGGCGATCACGGCCAATGTTCCGCCTGTACTGTTCATCATTTTCCAGGACCGCTTCGGGATCACGTATGCCGAACTGGGTTTCCTCGTACTGATGACGTTCGTTCTTCAGATCATCGTGGATTTCCTGCTGGCCAGGATCTCCCACAGACTGAATATCCGCGCGCTGCTTCGCTCCTGCGGTGTGTTGTCCGTTGCCGGATACGCGCTTCTGTCATTGTCGCCGGTACTGTTTCCCCGCCATGTATTTGCCGGACTGATCCTCGGCTGTCTGTTTTATTCGACTTCCTCCGGGATCATCGAAGTGATGGTATCCCCGGTCAATGACGCGATCCCTTCGGACAATAAAGGTTCGTCCATGGCTTTTCTGCATTCGTTCTACTGCTGGGGCGTTCTCGGTTCAGTCCTGATCAGTACGCTGCTGCTGAAACTGTTTGGACAGGATCACTGGCAGTGGATCATGGTCTTCTGGATGATCGTTCCCATCGCGAACTTCATTCTGTATACCATCTGTCCGTTTCCTCCGATGGTCAGCGGTAATGAGAATGGAGGCGTACATCTGGCCGGAATGGGCCTTTTCTGGATCGCCATGATCGTAATGATCGCCTCCGGCGCTTCAGAGCTGGCGCTGGCACAGTGGGCTTCTCTTTTCGCGCAGAAAGGCCTTGGGATCAGCAAGACAATAGGCGATATCGCAGGTCCCTGCTTCTTTGCGCTCATGATGGGCCTGGGGCGTGTATACTACGGCATTCGCGGCGAGAAGATCGATCTTGGCCGCGCGCTGAGGATCCTTTCGCTGCTTTGCATTGCCAGTTATCTTCTGACGATCTTTTCTCCCTGGCCGGTCCTTTCGCTTGCGGGTGTAGGTCTTTGCGGCCTTTCCGTTTCCATGATGTGGCCCGGCACGCTGGTACTGTCCAGCCAGGCAGTTCCGGAAGGCGGGACCAAACTGTTCGCCATGCTGGCCCTGGGCGGAGACGTCGGCTGTTCCCTGGGACCGTGGCTGACTGGCATCGTTTCGAATATCGTGGTAGACGCTTATCCCCAGGGCGGGATGGGGCTGCTGGCCGACCAGCTGGCGCTTCGCTGCGGCCTTGCGGTAGCGATCATCTTCCCGCTGACACTGTTCCTGTTCGTGGCGCGGCTGAAAAAGAAAGAGAGTAGTGAAGCATGAGTCGAAAAATATTACTGGTCGACGGCCATTCCATAGCGAACAGGGCCTTTTACGGACTTCCGCTGCTGACCAATACCAAAGGGCTCCACACCAACGCGGTGCTGGGCTTTTTCAACATACTTTTCCGGACCATCGATGATGTAAAACCGGATGCGGTAGGGATCGCTTTCGATCTGAAAACACCTACCTTCCGGCATGAGATGTATCCGGAGTATAAGGGAAACCGCGCTGGTTTTCCCGATGAACTCAGGGAACAGATCCCTTATGTGCAGGATCTCTTAAAAGAGGCAGGTCTGACGCTTCTGACGAAAGAAGGCTTTGAAGCGGATGATGTGTTGGGGACCATTTCCAAAAAACATGGAGCCGAGGGGGATGAAGTCATGATCCTCAGCGGCGACCGGGATCTTCTGCAGCTGGTGGATGATCGGATCACCTTGCTCATTCCCAAGACGAAAAAAGGCGGGAGCGAGACAGAAGTCTATCACACTGCTGAAGTCATGGAAAAATACGGGGTCGGACCGGCAGGGTATCTGGTGATGAAATCCCTGATGGGCGACTCATCGGACAATATTCCCGGCGTTCCTTCGATCGGTGAGAAAACCGCTTCCAAAATCGTCAGTACGTATGGCGATCTGGAAAACGCGATCGCTCACGCGTCGGAGATCAAACCGCCGAAGGCGGGACAGAATCTTCAGGAATACCAGGAGCAGGCAAGGCTTTCTCTGGTCCTGGCGACGATCCGTACCGACTGTCCGGATCCGGGAGAAGTGACGCCCCTGACGCCGGATATCTTCCATACCCGACCGTTTATCGAAGGACTGCGCAGTTTCGAACTCAAAAGCCTTCTGGCCAGGATCGGTACCAAAGAATTGGATAAGGAAGAGCCGGAAGGCCAGCTGGGACTGGAAGAAGCGCTTCCCGTCCAGACAGAAGAAGGTGAAAAGGGACCGGATGATCTTTCCGCGGTCCGGGAACTGTTTGGACTGCTGAGCAGGACAGACGAAAAGAAACTTGCTCTTTATCCGGCAGCAAACGGGGATGGGAAGATCCTTGGTCTGGCTTTTGCCGCAGCGGACAAACAGGTCTATACGGAAGACCTTTCTGAAAACAGCCGGAAAGAGATCCTGAAGGTCCTTCATGATCCGAATATCCGGAAGATCACTTTTGACGCCAAGAAGATCCAGCGCTGGCTGCTGGAGACGGGCAGCGAAGCGATCCGTGGCCCGCTGGATGATCTGATGCTGGCTTCCTACCTGCTGAACGCGACAAAAGGCAGTTACAGTGTGGATGAGGTATCGGTAGCCTATCTGGATCAGTTTATTCCGACCGAGTCCGATCTTCTGGGGCAGGGAGTCAGGAAAAAGACCTGGGAAGAGATCTCCGGGAAAGAACGAAGCGCGTTTCACCGGCAGTACGCGAAAGTACTGTTAAGCTCATACGATAAGATCAGGGCAGACCTTGAAAAGATGGGACTTACCGGAGTCTATGAACAGATCGAGATCCCGCTGACCGAGGTTCTGGCATCCATGGAAGTAAACGGGATCCGCTGTGAGATCAGTATCCTGGAAGAGATCGGTTCTTTTCTGCGTTCAAAGATCGAAGAACTGCAGAAAAGCATCTATGAGATAGCGGACGGTCCCTTCAATATCAATTCGACGAAACAGCTGGGAACGGTCCTTTTTGAAAAACTCGGACTTCCGACCGGAAAGAAAACGAAATCCGGTTATTCCACCTCCGCGGATGTGCTGGAATCTCTGAAGGCTGTCCATCCGATCATCGGACAGATCCTGATGTACCGGCAGCTTTCCAAGCTGGAATCGACCTATGTGGAAGGGCTGAAGCCCTTTATAGGCGCGGACGGACATATCCATCCGCGTTTTCAGCAGGCGGTCACGGCGACAGGCCGGCTTTCGTGTACGGATCCGAACCTGCAGAACATACCCATCCGGGAAGATCTGGGAAGAACGCTTCGAAGAGCGTTCCTGCCGTCGGATGAGGAATACTTCTTTATGGACGCGGACTATTCACAGATCGAGCTTCGGCTTCTCGCGGATATGTCCGAGGATGAAAACCTGATCGACGCTTATGTGAGAGGAGACGATATTCACCGGCTTACGGCGTCTCAGGTGCTGCATATCCCCTATGAGGAGATCACACCGCAGCAGCGAAGCAGCGCGAAAGCAGTCAACTTCGGGATCATCTATGGGATCAGCGCTTTCTCCCTTTCCGCCGATCTTGGGATCAGCGTACAGGAAGCACAGGCGTATATCGATCACTATTTCATTCGTTTCCCGAAGGTCAAAAAATTCCTGGACGAATGCGTCCTGAGCGCGAGGCAGACGGGTTACGGAAGAACAAAATTCGGCCGGATCCGCCAGATCGAGGAACTGAAGGCCAAGAATTTCGTCCAGCGCTCCTTCGGAGAACGTGTCGCGAAAAACATGCCTATCCAGGGAACGGCGGCGGACATCATCAAAATCGCGATGAACCGTGTATATGCCAGGATGAAAAAGGAAGGCCTGAGAAGCCGTCTGATCGTTCAGGTACACGATGAGCTGCTGATCGAGGTATACCGGCCGGAGAAGGATCTGGTCGCGCGTATCCTGGAAGAGGAAATGACAGGCGCCGCGAAGCTGCTTGTTCCGCTGATCGTGGATATTCATACGGGAGAAAACTGGTATGAAGCAAAATAACAATGTACTGGTGATCGGTCTGACAGGGACGATCGCGTCGGGGAAAAGCACTGTTTCCCGGTATCTGTCCCGAAAATATCAGGCTGTCCATATCGACGCCGACCTCGTCGCGCGGGAAGTCGTTCAGGACGAGGCAGAGAGGCTCTCGGAAGTTTTCGGTAAGGAGATCCTTGCGAAAGACGGAATGATCGATCGTAAGGCCCTTGGTCAGATCGTTTTTAACAGCCCGGAAGCACTGGAGAAACTGAATCAGATGGTCCATCCGGAGACGGTGGAACGGATCGCCGAGATCATCGGGCAAATCCGTCAAAACGATTCCTGTGAAAGCCACGGTGAGACCAGGATCGTGGTCGTGGAGGCCATTGAGCTTTTAAGAAGCGGCCTGAAAGATATCGTCGATACGGTCTGGGTCGTCTACGCGGATCCGCAGATCCGGAAAGCCCGTATGATGGAGGATCGCCGGCTTTCAGAGCAGGAAGCGGATGATCGTATCGCGAGCCAGTGGGACGACGAGACCTACCGTGCCCGAGCGGATAGGATCATCGAAAGTACCGGCGGCAGTGTCAGTCTTTTGTACGATCAGGTCGATCAGGCCCTGAGGTCCTGTCTATGAAGCAAGTGGTTTCTATTCTGATCATGATCGTCCTGATGATCATGCTGACAGGATGCGGAAAAACGGAAAGCGAGACGGCTTCTTCCGAGATACAGCAGAACAAACGGCCTTCCGAAAACAGCGAGCACACGATCGCTCCGACCGCTAAGACTTCACAAAAGGAAGGGGAGGCCGAGGAACTGACGCTTGCCATTCCCACGCCGGTTTCTCTCCTGCCCTGGGAAGTGACGGATGAGACGACGAAAGACCTGCTGAGTCTGATCTATGAACCGCTCTTTGTTTTCTCGGATGAAGGGAGGATCCAGCCGGTCCTCGCGCAGACCGTGACGATCGCCGATGACGCGAGCTATATCGATGTAGAACTCAAGCGGGACATTTATTTTCACGACGGGTCTTTGCTCGACGCCGGGGATGTTTCCTTTACGATCGATCAGCTGCGCAGACGAAAAAACGCGTATTCGGAAGAGATCAGCATCATCAGCCGGACGACGATCGTGGATTTCTATACGATCAGGCTGTATCTGAAAAAGGATTCCCTGGCCTCTGTCGAAGGACTTGTCTTTCCGATCGGATGTGAGGATTCCTACTCGAAGCTGGACCCGGTCGGCACCGGTCCGTTTATGCTGGAAGAGATCGAAGAAAAGCACGAAATGCGTCTGGTGCCTTATGAAGATTTTCACGGTCAGACGCCGGGCGTTGCCAGTGTGCGCTGCCTGTTCGTCAAGGATCCGTCCGCGGTGCTGACGGCCTTTTCCTCCGGACGTTCGGATCTTTTTCATGAGGAACCGCTCGCGTGGGACAGGTATCAGTTTCAGGAGAAATATACGGTTTATTCCTATCCGTCCTTTGAAGCGCTGTATATAGACTTTTATGAGAACGGATTCACCAGTGTTCTGTCCAATCGCCAGAAGATCGCTTTCGCGATCGATACAGCGGAAGTACTGAAGGATGCGGCCTGGGGATACGGAACAGCCTGCGATATCCCGTTCCATCCCGGTTACTGGTATGCCCCCGGACTGGAAGAACGTTATCCGCAGGACACAGCCAAGGCGGAATCCATCGCGATCAGCGGAATATCCGTCTCTGAGATCAGGATCTATGTCGATCCTGCGGACACGGTGGCTGTTAAGGCAGCGGATTCGGTCAGGCGCCAGCTGGAAAAGGCCGGAATGAAAGTACAGATCACGAATCAGGCTGACGATCTGTACGATCTTCGGATCGTACATGAAGACGTCGATCTGTTTCGGGCATTTACCCTGATGGGAGATCCGGAAAGACTGGAAGATCTCGCCGATGAAGAAGAACTGAAGGAAGAGGTCATGAACATGGCCGTCTACGCACAGGTCAAAGTCCCGATCTACTTTCTGTGCTATCTGGACAAAGGTGTGATCGTAAGCTCCCATCTTTCGGGAAGGCTTCAGCCTCATGAGGGATTTGTCTATCTTGGAGCGGAATATCTGAAATAAACGAGGTAAAGATGAGTTACTGGAATACACGGGGCCTTCGCGGCAGCGCTTTTGAAGAAGTACTGAACATCACGAATGAAAAATACAGAAAAGACGGTCTTGCGCTGATCCAGAAGATCCCTACGCCGATCAAACCGATCGAGATCGATCAGGAACGGCATACGATCTCTCTGGCGTATTTTGAACAGAAAAGTACCGTGGACTATATCGGCGTCATGGGAGGGATCCCGATCTGCTTTGACGCGAAGGAATGCGGGAAAAAGTCTCTTCCTTTCTCCAATATCCATCCGCATCAGGTCAGCTTCATGTCGGACTTCGATCAGCAGGGAGGGATCGCTTTTCTGCTGGTCCATTTTACCGATTACGGCGAGACCTATATCCTTCCCATCGAGACACTCAAAGAGTATTACGGGAAAGAGAACGGCCGTTCCTCCATTCCCTATCAGGCGTTTTCCAAAGAACTCCTGGTACCGGATGACCAGGGCACGTATCTGAATTATCTGGTAACGGCTTTCAAGTACGCGAAGATGAAATCCCAGGGCCTTTTCTCTTGCAAAGAAGAATAAAAAAGTGTATAGTAGATTGGATAGCGAAGCGCTGTGAGCGAAGCGCTGTGAGCAAGCGCTGTGAGCGCTGGGAATCAGCAAACAAACAGAGGAGAAACCATGGAGAATAAAACCAGACATATTATCGTTGACGCGATGGGAGGAGATTACGCGCCGGAGGCACCCGTTCAGGGAGCACTTCTGGCACTTGATAACCATCCGTCCCTGAAGATCACCCTGGTAGGAAGCAAGGAGGCGCTGGATGCGAACCTTTCCGGCAAAACCTATGATAAGGAACGGCTGGATCTAGTCTATACGACACAGATCATCGAGAATGAAGAGCATTCTCCGGTAGACGCGATCCGTACCAAAAAGGATTCTTCCATGGCAGTCGGCCTTGGCATGATCCGCAAAAAAGAAGCGGACGGCATCGTGTCCGCGGGCAATACAGGCGCGCTTTTATCCGGCGCGACGCTGATCACCGGCCGGATCAAAGGTGTTTTCAGGCCGGCGCTGACCCTGATCCTTCCGACCGGGAACAGTCCGACACTGCTGCTGGACGTTGGCGCCAATATGGATGCCAAGCCGCAGTATCTGGTTCAGTTTGCCCAGATGGCAACGATCTACTACCGGAATCTTTACGGCATGGAAGAGCCCAGGGTGGCCCTGCTCAATGTCGGTGTGGAAGAGGGTAAAGGCAATCAGCTGGCGAAAGAAGCCTACGATCTTCTGAAGGAAGAGAAGGGCATCAACTTTGTGGGCAATATCGAAGCCAGAGAGTATTTCAACAACGCCGCGGAGATCATCGTAACGGAAGGTTTCGCCGGCAACATCCTTCTGAAAGGATCGGAAGGACTGGCACAGTACATGTTCGGCTCGATCAAGAAAAGCCTGATGAGTTCACTCAGGACAAAGATCGGCGCGCTGCTCATCAAACCGGCCCTGATAGGACTGAAAGATTCACTGGATCCGAGAACTGTCGGCGGAACGCCGCTGCTCGGGACCAACGGAGCGGTGATCCAGGCGCACGGAAATTCCCGTGCGGAAGCGTTCGCCTCCGCGATCAAACAGTGTCTTACCTTTATCGATACCGATGTCATTCAAAAGATAGAAGAAGAAATGGCCGCGGCCAAACGCGCCTAAGGCTAAGGAGAGAAAGAATGAAAGAACAGGAAAGAAGCCCGCTCGCGATCATCAGTGAGATCATCGCGGAAGAAGCCGATATCAATCCTGCGGATGTCACGGAAGAGACATCGCTGGACGACGATCTGGAACTGGACAAAAACTCGATCATGCAGATCCTGGTGGCCTGCGAAGTCGAATTCGGGATCGAATATGAACAGGCCGACTTTGAAGATATCCGCAGCGTGGCCGATATCTTAAGAAGCCTGGAAGAATGGTAAGGATAATGAAAACACCTTTATCTGAATCGAAGCTCAGGAAAGTGGAAGAGATCCTTTCATACCACTTTACGGATACCGCGCTTCTCGTTCAGGCACTGACCCATTCCTCCTACAGCAAGGAAATGAAACAGAAAGGCATCGAGGCAGAGCACTACGAACGGCTGGAATTCCTCGGGGATGCCGTACTGGAAGTGGTCACTTCGGAAATGCTGTTTCATCAGTTCGACTGGGACGAAGGGAAGCTGACCAAAAAACGGGCGTCGATCGTCTGTGAGGAATCCCTTTCGTACATCGCAGCTAAACTGGGTCTCGGAGAATACCTTATTCTGAGTACAGGTGAAGAGAAAACGGGCGGAAGAAAGCGGCCTTCGATCCTCTGCGATCTGGTAGAGGCGCTGATCGGCGCTGTCTACCTGGACGGAGGGATGAAGGAAGCGAAGGAACTGATCGGCCGCATGGTCTTTTCTCATTTGAAAGACAATCCGGCCGTATCAGGCAAAGACTATAAAACGGTCCTGCAGGAGAAGATCCAGGCGGAAGGCACGGAAGCGCCGGTATACAAGGTCATCTGTGAGGAAGGGCCTCCTCATAAAAGGATCTTTACAGTCGAGCTTCTGATCGGCGGCAAAGCCGTCACAGAAGGCACGGGAAGCAGTAAAAAACAGGCACAGCAGGCAGCCGCCGAAGAGGCGCTTCGTCTGCTTTACAGCCGATAACACATATAGTCAGGAGCACTATGGAACTAAAAAGAGTAGAGATCGTCGGGTTTAAATCTTTTCCCGAAAAAATCAGGGTGGAATTCGGAGAAGGCGTGACAGCGATCGTCGGACCGAACGGAAGCGGAAAAAGCAATATCGCTGACGCGGTCCGTTGGGTCCTGGGTGAACAAAGCGCCAAGACGCTTCGGGGCGCCAGGATGGATGATGTCATTTTTGCCGGGACCGAAAGACGGAAACCTCTCGGATATGCCGAGGTGACGCTGGTACTGGACAACAGTGACAGAAAGATGCCCGTCGACTACAATGAAGTTTCGATCAGCCGCCGTATCTTCCGATCCGGCGAGAGCGAATACGCCATCAACGGAGGCAGATGCCGCCTGAGAGACGTGCAGGAAATGCTGATGGATACCGGAATAGGAAAGGAAGGATACAGTCTGATCGGTCAGGGACAGATCGACCAGCTGCTCAGTTCCAAGCCTCAGGATAGAAGAGCGATCTTTGAGGAGGCCGCGGGTATCACAAAGTTCAAGACAAGACGGGATCAGGCGCAGAAACAGCTCGCGGATGAGGCTTCCAGACTGGAGAGAGTCAGTGATATTCTGAATGAGCTAAGTGCCAGGATCGAGCCACTCAAACAGCAGTCTGAAACAGCACAGCAGTATCTGTCTCTGAAAGAAGAACTGAAACTGTATGAGGTATCTTCCTTCATCGGAGAATATGAGCTCCTGAAAACCCAGTCGGAGAAACTGGATGAATCCCTGTCTGCGCTGGAAGAACAGATCTCAGCCTCACGTGAAAAAGAAGCTGAGGCGAAAGAAAAAGCGAATCAGCTCGCGCAGGATGTAGACGAAAACAGAAAAAAGCTTCTCAGGCTCAATCAGGAGCTTGGTGAACTGAAACTGTCTCTGGAGACTTCCGAGGGCGATAAACGTGTTCTGAAAGAGCAGATCAATCATTATCAGGAAGATATGGATTCTTATCAGATCCGTATCCTGGATCTGAAAGAGAGGATCGCGGACAGAACGCATACGCTGGAAAAGGAAGAAGCCAGGATCCGCAGCCTGGATCAGACGATCAGCGAACAGGAAACCGATCTGAAGACAAAGGAAGAAGCTTTTGCTCTGGTAAGCGGGAAACTGGAAGAACAGTCAAAGAAAGAAAAAGAAGCTGCCCGAAAACTGACTGAAGCGGAAGAAGAGCTTCAGTTTGCTGCCGCCTCCAGAGAACGATTCATGCTGCTCGCCAGTCAGGACCGGGAGCAGATGAAAAGCCGGGTGGAAGAGACCGCTTCCCTTAGCTTAAGAAAGGAAGAGGGCGAGAAACAGATCGCGACCCTTTCCCATCAGGCAGAAGAGATCGCGAAAAAGATCGAAGATCTTCTTTCGGAAGAAAAGAAAGCGGAAACACTGTACCAGGAGAATAAGACCAGATCTGACGAACTGAAAAGAAATCAGGAATCGCTGATGCTGGAACTGAAGGACCTTCAGGGAAGGATCGGCTGGTTAAGCGGCCTTGATCAGGATTATGAAGGATTCAGCGGAAGCGTTAAAGCGCTCATGAAACTGAAGCGCGCAGCGGAAGGATCGAGGGAGGCGAGACTGGGCTCCTCGATCCATGGAACGATCGCCGATATCATTGAGGTGGACAAGCGCTTTACGGTCGCGATGGATGTCGCGCTGGGCGCCGGGCTGCAGAACGTGATCGTCGACAACACTTCCGGAGTCCGGAGTCTGATAGACTATCTCCGTGAAAAACGGATCGGGAGAGCGACGTTTATGCCGCTCGATCAGGTTACTGCAAGAAATCCTTTTCAGAAAGAAGCGGAAGTTCTCTCCATGCCGGGAGTGATCGGATTTGCCGATTCACTGGTCGGTGTGAAGGAGATCTATCGTAAGGTCATTTCCAGACAGCTTGGCGGAGTCGTCGTATGTGAAAGCTTTGACAGCGCTTCCGCTGTTTCCAGACGATTCGGAAACAGTCTGCGGGTCGTTACGCTGGACGGCGATATCTTTAATATCGGCGGATCGATCACAGGCGGAAGCAATCATCAGCAGAAGAGCGGGATCCTCGGCCGAAAGGCGGAAATGGATGAGCTTAAGAGAACGCTGAAAGAAAAACGGCAGGAAGCGGATGAGATCTACAGAAAGATCCGGGAAGCGTCGGAAAACCTTCGGATCAGCGGCGAAGAAGTGAGAAGGATCCAGCTGGAACTGGGGAAAAAGCGGACGGAAGAAACCGATCTTCGCGCTCAGCTTGAAAAATACCGGGGTCAGATGGAGGAAGTGGAAAGCCGCCTTGCCGAGGCACGACTGCAGGACGAAGACGCCGATAAGATCCGTCTTGAGCATGAAGAAGCACTGAAGGAAAGCGAGACCAGGCTTCAGAGAGCGGAGTCACTTCGAAAGGATGCCGCCGAAAAGCTGGATCAGGAGCAAAGCGCAGAGGCACTTCTGGAAGAAGAACTTGCCGCCGGAAAAGAGGAAAAGCAGAATCTTATGATCCGACTGGCGGGAATCAAACAGGAAAAGCAGTTCCTTACCCAGCAGACGGTATGGGAGACGACGGAGATCGATCATCTGAGCCAGGAAGCGGAAGCGCTGATCGATGAATCCAATCTGTCTTCCGAAGCGCTGAAAAATACAAAGGATAAAGTGGAATCTCTGGAGAAAGAGCAGGAAAAGACCAGAGATCTGATCGAAAAGATGGGATGCAGCATCAGGGATCAGGAAAGTGTCTTTCAAACCGTGGATGATGAACGTGAAAAAGCGCTGCGGGAAACAGAAGACATCCTTCGAAGTTTCGCGGTGCTGGAAAAGGAACAGGTCCGACTGGATTCTCAGTCCGCCAGAGCCAGAAAAGAGCTGGAGGAGCTGCAGGACCGGATGTGGGAAGAGTACGAGATCACATACGGAGCCGCGAAAGAACTGGCAGAGCGAAAGTTCAACGACGATGAACAGATGCTGGCCGCTTCTGAACTGTCCAAGACAAAACGCCGGCAGACGATCTCTCGTCTCAAGGAACAGATCCGGGCACTCGGTCCCGTGAATGTCGGCGCGATCACCGAATATAAATCATTGACCGAACGGTGCGCCTTCCTTTCCGGACAAAGAGACGATATTCTGAAGTCTGAACAGAATCTGACAGATATCATCCGTCAGATGACGACGAAAATGGAAGAGCAGTTCAAGACCGGATTCGCGGCGATCGCCGAGTCCTTTGATCAGGTCTTCAAACGGATGTTCGGGGGCGGACAGGGGATCTTACGGCTCAGTGAAGAAGGAGAGTCACTGGAGGCGGGAATCGAGATCATCGCGCAGCCTCCGGGAAAGAAACTGCAGAACATGCTGCTTTTATCGGGCGGAGAGAGAGCGCTTACCGCGATCGCGCTTTTGTTCGCGATCCAGCAGCTGAATCCGGCTCCGTTCTGTATTCTCGATGAGATCGAGGCGGCGCTGGACGACGCCAATGTAGAGCGCTTTGCCGGATATCTTCGCCAGATGTGCTCAGAGACGCAGTTTATCGTTATCACTCATCGTAAGGGAACGATGGTCGCCGCGGATACGCTGTATGGCGTAACAATGGAAGAAAAGGGTGTGTCCAAGTGTATTTCCGTAAACTTTGACAACACATCCGGGGAGGATATATATGGGGCTGTTTGACGCGCTGAAAAGAGGCCTTAGGAAGACCAGAGAAGGTTCGATGGGAGTCGTGGACGAACTTTTTCTGCAGTATGGCGAGATAGAAGACGATTTTTATGATGAACTGGAAGAGTCTCTTATCCTTGCGGATATGGGCATGACGACGGCGTCGGATATCGTCAGTCGGGTCCGGACCAAGGCGGAAGAGAAAAAACTTCAGTATACGAAGCAGGTCTATGATGTTTTCATCGATGAGATCAAGCGGATCCTCTATACCAGCAAGCCGAAGGCAGTGATCGACAGGATGACGAACGTTCTTCTGGTGATCGGAGTCAACGGAGCCGGTAAAACGACGACCATCGGAAAGCTGGCTTATCAGCTGAAGCAAGGTGGCCATGATGTCGTGATCGCGGCAGCCGATACGTTCCGCGCGGCGGCTATCGACCAGCTGCGTGTCTGGGCGGACCGGGCCGGAGCGACTTTTGTCTCGCATGCCGAAGGATCTGATCCCGGCGCGGTCGTGTACGACGCGGCGGATATCACTCATTCCCGCTGGGCGGACATCCTTCTTGTAGACACGGCCGGGAGACTGCAGAACAAGAAAAACCTGATGGAAGAACTCCGAAAGATCAGCAAGATCCTGGAAAGAGAGTTTCCTACCGCTCACAGGGAAGTCCTGCTGGTACTGGATGCCACGACCGGACAAAACGCACTCTCACAGGCGAGGCTGTTTAAAGAGGTGGCGCCGATCAGCGGCATCGTTCTGACCAAGCTTGACGGAACCGCTAAAGGCGGCGTTGTCATTGGGATCGTCAATGAGCTCCAGATCCCGGTGAAATATATCGGTATCGGCGAGGGGATCGACGATCTGCGTCCGTTTGATCCGGATGAGTTCGCGACCGCGCTTTTCTCGCTGGATGAAAGACAGTCGGCCGAAGACAAGGAGCCCTGAGCGGGAAAAAACCAAATTTGATGAGTGAACCTGAACAGATCGTTCAGGTTTTCTTTTTTTCTGAATGATCTGTTTATGGTATTTACAGACACTTCTGTTATGATAGGATGTCATCCCTATCGTACAGGAGTAAGGATCATGCCTAAAACAGCCAGAAACGATTCTACCGGGATCTATCATATCGTGGTCTCCGGTTACCGAAACTGTCCGGTTTTTTTAAAAGATACAGACAAAACAGCGTATATCAGCCGGATCTGGTCTTATCGAAAGCAGACACAGATCCTGGTCTACGCGTACCTGATAGAGGACAATACAGCGCACCTGGTCCTGGAGACAACGTCCAAAGGCCAGCTGGCAGACTTTATGAAAAGGCTCGGGATCAGTTACAGCCGCTATTTCAGGAGTCACTATGCGGTGGACCATATTCGGATCTTCCGCGACAGGTATATCAGCGAAAAGATCACAGACCGAAAAAAACTGATCCGGCTCGTGCAGATGCTGCATCGTGACAGAAAAGGACATTTTCGTCGATTCAGTTCTTACCGCGAATATTTCCGGCTGGATCCGCAGATCGATACGAAAATGATCCTGGATGAAACCCGGTTTGGTTTTTCCGGAGCGCTGTTTCCATCATCAGAAGATGGGATGCTCCGGGAAAAACCGGAAAGAGGCGCTTTTTCGGACGGGGAAGTCAGGCAGATGCTGGAAAGAGCGCGCGACAAAATCAGAGAAAAAGATCCTCTGATCGGGGAAGAAGAATGTCTCATAAGCGCGGTCAGATCACTTCTTCAGGACAGGAGGATCAGTGTCCGTCAGCTGAGTCGGGCAAGCGGTCTGTCCAAATCAAAAGTCGACCGGATGAGGCAGATTTTTAGTTGATATTTACGTTGGTTCATGATAGAATTAATTCAAGTATGCTAAGATAGGGAAAGGAGGATCTATCGTGCTTCTAAGCATCTCCAACGGTCTTGTTATAGCCATGGGACTCGGGGTCGTTTTCTTTGGTCTGATCTGTATCATTTTTCTGATCTGGCTTCTGGGAAAGATCATCGGTGTTCTGGTCAAGGATAAACCGGGTGAGTCGATCACACCGCCGCTTCCGGCTGCTTCCGCAGCGCCTGCAGCTCGTGCTTCTTCCGGGGAAATTCCGAATCGTCCTGAATTCGTCGCGGCTGTTTCTGCAGCTATCGCGGAGGAACTGGGGACCGATATCAACAAAATCCAAATCATTTCAATCAAAAAAATCTGATTGCAGAGAGGAAATCAACCATGAAAAAGTATCTGGTCAATGTCAACGGTACGGATTACGAGATCACGTTAGAGGCCTTGAAGGAAGGCGAGGATTTCGCTCCCAAGGCTGCGCCCGCGAAAGAAGAAGCACCTAAGGCGGCTGCGCCTGCCGGCGGAACTTCTGTTACTGCTCCCATGCCCGGCAATATCCTGGATGTGAAGGTCGCACAGGGCCAGATGGTCGCTGCCGGTCAGACGCTGGTGATCCTGGAAGCCATGAAGATGGAAAACGAGATCCAGGCTCCGGTCGACGGAACCGTCGCCTCGATCAATGTTACCAAGGGATCCACCGTCGAATCAGGCGCTGTTCTGGTCGTTCTTTCCTGAGCAGAGCCCTTTTTCCGATAACTTGAAAAGGAGCTTGTCAAATGGAATATATCCTTAATTTCCTGAAACAAACAGGATTCTATTTGGTAGGCAGTGATCCCAGACAGCTGATCATGATCGTGATCGCTTTCATTCTGATGTATCTGGCTATCAAAAAGCAGTTTGAGCCGCTCTTGCTTTTACCGATCTCCTTCGGTATGCTGCTCACCAACCTTCCCGGCGCAGAGATGTTTCATGAGATCTTCTTTGCCGGCGGACATGTAAACTGGGACATTCTTCACGGCGCGGAAATGACACAGGAACTGGCCGACCACATGGCTGCCGTCGGTGTCGCGCAGAGTGTCTATTCTCAGATCCCTGTCGGGCAGAGCGTATCGGCAGGCCTGATCGATATTCTTTATCTTGGCGTTAAGCTTGGCATCTATCCCTGTTTGATCTTTATGGGCGTAGGCGCGATGACCGATTTCGGTCCGCTGATCGCCAACCCGAAGAGCCTTCTGCTCGGTGCCGCGGCGCAGCTTGGTATTTTCCTTACCTTTATCGCCGCGTCCACACTGCTGGGATTCCTTCCCAATGAGGCGGCTTCCATCGGTATCATCGGCGGCGCGGACGGTCCTACGGCTATCTACGTTACTTCCCGACTGGCACCGGATCTGCTGGGTCCGATCGCTGTTGCGGCTTATTCCTACATGGCACTGGTCCCGGTCATTCAGCCGCCTATCATGAAAGCGCTGACGACCAAGGAAGAGCGCGAGATCACAATGAAACAGCTACGTCCCGTACGCAAAGTCGAGAAGATCATTTTCCCGATCGTCGTTACGGTTTTCGTTTCCTTCCTGGTACCTTCCGCCGCACCCCTGATCGGCTGTCTGATGTTCGGTAACCTCCTGAAAGAGAGCGGTGTGACCGAGCGTCTTTCCAAGACCGCTCAGAACGAGATGATGAACATCGTTACCATCTTCCTCGGTATTTCTGTCGGCGCGACAGCGACCGCCAACACCTTCCTCTCCCTTCGTACCCTCGGCATCATGGCGATGGGTATCGTCGCGTTTGGTTGCGGCTCTGCCGGCGGTGTGCTTCTCGCGAAATTTATGAACCTGTTCCTGAAAGAAAAGATCAACCCGCTGATCGGTTCTGCCGGTGTTTCGGCCGTTCCGATGGCCGCTCGTGTTTCCAATACCGTCGGTCAGAAAGCGAAACCCGGCAACTTCCTGCTGATGCACGCTATGGGTCCCAACGTGGCCGGCGTTATCGGTTCCGCTATCGCTGCCGGTGTGCTGATGGCACTGTTCGGATAAGGTTCGAGGAGGCTTATGAATATGGCAAACAATCCCTTAAGAATTACCGATACCATCCTGCGTGACGCGCATCAGTCCCAGGCGGCGACCCGTATGCGTACGGAAGATATGCTCCCTGCCTGCGAGATCCTGGACAACATCGGCTACTGGTCTCTGGAGTGCTGGGGCGGCGCTACCTTCGATTCCTGCATGCGTTTCCTCAATGAGGATCCGTGGGAAAGATTAAGAGCTCTGAAGAAAGCCATGCCGAAGACCCCGCTGCAGATGCTGCTGCGCGGCCAGAACCTTCTGGGCTACAAGCACTACGCGGATGACGTCGTAGAGCAGTTCTGTAAAAAATCGATCGAAAACGGTATCCAGGTGGTCCGTATCTTTGACGCGCTGAACGATCCGCGCAACATGGAAGCGGCCATGAAATATACCAAATACTATGGCGGTACGGTGGAAGCCTGTATCAGCTACACGATCAGCCCGGTCCATGACGAAGATTATTTCGTACGCCTTGCCTGCCAGCTGCAGGATATGGGCGCCGATACTATCGCCATCAAGGATATGGCGAACCTGCTGCTTCCTTACGCGGCCTACAGTCTGGTCAAGAGACTGAAGAGCGAACTTTCGATCCCGCTGCATCTGCATACGCATAACACCACCGGTACCGGTGACATGGTATACCTGAAAGCTGCGGAAGCCGGCGTCGATATCGTCGATACCGCGCTGTCTCCGATGGCCAACGGTACGGCGCAGCCGACCACCGAATCTCTGGTCGCGACGCTGCAGGGAACGGAACGTGACACAGGACTTGATCTGAAAAAACTTTCCGAAGCGGCTGTCCATTTCCGTAAAGTCGCACAGAGACTGCAGGATGAAGGATCCCTGAACACGAAAGTGCTTCGCGTGGATACCAACACACTGCTGTATCAGGTTCCCGGCGGCATGCTTTCCAACCTTATCTCCCAGCTGGCTCAGGCGAAACAGGAAGATAAGTACTACGATGTGCTTGCGGAAGTTCCGAGAGTCAGAAAAGATTTCGGCTATCTGCCGCTCGTTACGCCGACTTCTCAGATCGTCGGTTCTCAGGCCGTGCTGAACGTACTGACCGGTGAACGCTACAAGATGGTCACCAAGGAAGCCAAAGGCGTCCTGAAGGGCGAATACGGCAAGGTGCCCGGTGAGATCAATGAAGAAGTCCGCGCGAAAGCGGGAATCAAGCCGGAAGAGATCATCACCTGCCGCCCAGCCGACCTGATCGGTCCCGAGTATGAGAAATACAAAGAAGAACTCGGAGACAAAGCGCACAAGGAAGAAGATGTTCTTTCCTACGCGTTGTTCCCGCAGGTCGCATTGAAATTCTTCGAGTGGCGTGACGGCAAGGCAGAAGAAGCCGCGGCGCTGAAGAAAGAAGAGAAGAAAGAACCGGAAGTCAGAAGACTGTATGTGCAGGATTCCGGGAAATAAAGATCATTCTTAAAAAACGCTAAGGACCCAGGACGAAGTTTTTGTCCCTCGGCAGATGCGGCTGCGCCGCATAACTCGGGATCAAAAACTGTCCTGGGTCCTTTACGCTTTCTCAAGAACAATTCTTACTGTATCTAATTTAGTCTTCCTGTTTTTTCCACGCGAGGATAGCTTCCAGCCGTTCTTTGATGGCTTTTTCGCGTCCCTGACCGGCAGGCCGGTAGTAGCGGCGGTCCTTCAGAGAATCCGGCAGACAAACCATTTTCGTGAGCTTTTCTTCCGTATTGTGAGCATATTCGTAACCTTCGCCGTAGTGAAGGTCCTCCATGAGTTTCGTGGGGGCATTCCGGATCTGGAGAGGCACCGGTTCCAACGGCTTTTCCCGGATATCCCGTTTCGCTTCCTCGCTCGCGACATACAGGGCGTTCGATTTGGCTGTCATGCTCAGATAAACGACGGCTTCTGCCAGGTTGACATCACATTCCGGCATACCGAGAAAATGGCAGGCTTGGTAGGCGGCGACACAAAGGGGCAGCGCCTGCGGGTCGGCGAGACCTACATCCTCACTGGCGAAGCGGATCAGACGCCGGGCGATGTACAGTGGTTCTTCGCCTCCCTGCAGCATTCGATGCATATAATACACAGCCGCATCCGGATCGGAATTGCGCATGGATTTATGAAGCGCGGATATGAGATTGTAATGTTCTTCTCCGGACTTGTCATAGAGCAGGGAGCGGCGATTCGTACACTGGCTGATGATCTCATCCGTCACCAGGATCCCCTGACTGGAGATCTGACCGTTCAGAACAGCCATCTCCAGCGTATTCAGCGCAGTACGGGCGTCACCGTTCGCGAAACGGGCAATGATCCGGATCTGATCATCCGTTATCGTAACATTCTGGTCCTTATATCCCTGCGGATGGACAATGGCGCGGTTAAGTAGCTCGGCCAGGTCATCTTCCGTCAGCTGTTTCAGGACAAAAACACGGCAGCGGGATAAAAGAGCGCTGTTGACCTCGAAGGAAGGATTCTCGGTCGTCGCCCCGATCAGGATGATGCTTCCTTTTTCGACATATGGAAGAAAAGCGTCCTGCTGGGCTTTGTTGAACCGATGGATCTCGTCAACGAACAAAACGGTCCTTACGCCCAGAAGGCGGCTCTGATCCGCATGCGCCATCACTTCCTTGATTTCCCTGATCCCGCTGGTCACGGCACTGAAGTCCACGAATTCCGATTTGGTCTGGCCTGCGATGATGCGGGCCAGCGTGGTCTTTCCGACGCCGGGAGGCCCCCAGAAGATCATGGAAGAAATATCATCCCGCTGGATCATCTGACGAAGGATCATACCTTCCCCGACCAGATGCTTCTGACCGACGAATTCATCGAGCGACGTCGGACGAAGACGGCTGGGAAGAGGGACCGATACAGGATGATCCTCGAATAGATTGATCTGACTCATCGATAGAAATCTCCTTCTTTGAAAAAAGATAAGATAAAAGCCGCCCGCGGCGGCTAAGGAGCACCTATGCAGCTGAAGGGACTCGAACCCCCACGTCAAGGACACTAGATCCTAAGTCTAGCGCGTCTGCCAGTTCCGCCACAGCTGCAGGAACAATATGTAATTTTATCATCGATCGGGTAATTAGTCAAGATTAACGGACACGCTCATCGCCCCAGAAGAAGAGAGCCACTGTGCCCGGACCGGTATGGGAACCGATCAGGTTTCCCACACTGTAGATCTCTACCTTTCCATCCAGTTTGGGGAAGGAGGACTCCACGAGATCGGCGACCGCGCGCGCGTCTTCATAACAGTCGGAATTGGAAATATAGCATTTGCCGGAGTAATCCAATCCATCTTGAACGTGTTCTTTCATTTTTTCCACGATCTTTTTGATCACGGCCTGCTTGGTCCTGATCTTATAACGGGGGATCAGACGGCCCAGATCGTCCATGTTGAGAAGAGGACAGATCTTCAGAAGCGTTCCGACGAATCCGGCGGTCTTCGTCACACGGCCGCCCTTGATATAGAAGGTAAGGTCCGTAGAGAAAAACCAATGGTGAAGGTTCAGGCGGTGAGACAGGGCAAATTCACGTACTTCATCGATCGTTTTCCCATCATCTTTCAGATCCGCCAGCTTGTCCATCAGAAGGCCATAACCGGAGGAAGCGCCGAGGGAGTCAACTATATAGATCTTACGGTCCGGATACTCTTCGCGAAGCATATCAGCGGCTGAACAGGCGGAGTTGTATACACCGGAAATACCGCTGGAAAGAGTTACATGGAGGATGTCCAGTCCCTGATCCAGAAAACTGCGGAAGTAGGTGTCAAATTCACCGACACTGATCTGAGAAGTTTTTGTTTCCGCTCCGTTTGCCATCGCCTGATAAAATTCATGGAAGGGGATCGTCTGACCGAGATCGTCCGGGTACTCCTTGCCGTTTAGGGAATAATGAAAACAAATATAATGAATTCCCCGTGAAAGGAAATGCTCATTCGTCAGGTCGGCGGTAGAACAGCAGCTGAGAACAAAATTAGAACTATTAGCCATAGCAATACTCCCTACTATGTAATATAATACTCTGTATCAGGTAGATTATAGCATATAATTACGTGTGTAGCAAGCGAATTTTGGAAGAAGATATGGACATACTATCCTGAATTGTGTTATAGTTGTCGTCAATGACGTATATTTACGGAGGTAATCTTTTATGAAACCAATCGGACCCGATGCTGCGATCGAAACAAAGGCACTTCATGCCGGTTATACGCCGGAGAACGGCGGCCCCAGAGTTGTTCCGATCGTTCAGAGCACGACGTACGCGTTTGACTCATCCGAGCATATCGCCGCACTTTTCGATATGCCGACAGAATATATGTATTCGCGTTTTGCCAATCCGACCTGTGATGCGGTGGAAAAGAAGATCGCTGCCATGGAAGGCGGAGTCGGGGCGATGTTGACTTCCAGCGGACAGGCAGCCAGTCTGCTTTCCGTTCTCAATCTTGCGCAGAGCGGGGACAGTATCGTTGCGGCGTCCGCGATCTACGGCGGAACGATCAACCTGTTTGGATTTACGCTGAAAAAGCTGGGGATCGAATGTATCTGGGTGAGCAGTGACGCGACGGAAGAGGAGATCCGCGCAGCTGTCAAACCGAATACCAGACTGATCTTCGGTGAGACGCTGGCAAACCCGGCTCTGGTCGTTTTCGATATTGAGAAGTTCGCGAAAGTCGCTCATGAGAACCATATCCCGCTGATCGTGGACAATACGTTCGCGACGCCTTATCTGTGCCGTCCGTTTGAGTTCGGCGCGGATATCGTCGTTCATTCCACGACGAAGTACATGGACGGACACGCGCTGCAGGTCGGCGGTGTGATCGTCGACGGCGGTACGTTCGACTGGGAGAAGAGCGGAAAATTCCCGGAGTTTACCGAACCGGACGAGAGTTATCACGGTGTCGTCTATACCAAAGCCTTCGGACCAATGGCTTACATTATCAAAGCGCGCATGCAGCTGATGCGTGATTTCGGATGCTATCCTTCCGCTCATTCCGCTTTTCTTCTGAATCTCGGCCTCGAGACACTGCCGGTCCGCATGAAACAGTACTGTGAAAACGGTCTGAAAGTCGCAAAATTCCTGGAAAAACACGAGAAAGTCGCTTCCGTACATTATCCGGGTCTTGAATCCGATCCGTATCATGAACTGGCGGAGAAATACCTGCCGAACGGCACCTGCGGCGTCATCTCCTTCAATATCAAAGGAGGAAGAAAAGTTGCCGAACGGTTTATCAACGCTTTGGAACTCGCGACCAACGAAGTTCATGTGGCCGATATCCGGACCTGCGTCCTTCACCCGGCTTCTTCGACACATCGTCAGCTGACGGATGAGCAGCTGGCCGCTGCCGGGATCGACGGCGGCATGATCCGGTTCTCCGTAGGCCTGGAAAATGTGAACGATATTATCAAAGATCTGGAAAACGCGCTTGAAAAAGCATGATACAAGGAGCCGATGATGCAATATAGGATCGAAAAGGATTCTATTGGTGAAAGAAAGATCCCGATAGATGCGTACTATGGCGTACAGTCTCTGAGAGGGCATGAAAACTTCAATATTACGGGTCATCATCTGAACCGGGCATATATCGAATCACTGGTAGAGATCAAGATGGCCTGTGCCATTACAAATTATGAGCAGCATGAGCTTTCGCAGAATATCTGTGAAGCCATCTGCCAGGCGTGCAGAGAGATCCTGGAAGGCAGATTTCTTGATTCGTTTATCTGTGATCCGGTGCAGGGAAGTGCGGGCACCACGATCAATATGAACGCGAATGAAGTGATTGCCAACCGCGCGATCGAGATCCTGGGCGGACAGAAAGGGGACTATAGCATCGTCCATCCGAATGATCACGTGAATCGCTCCCAGTCCACGAATGACGTCATCCCGACAGCGGGGAAAATGACCGCCATCAAACTTTTGAAAGACGCCCAGGAACAGCTGCGAAGGTTGGAGCACGCTCTCGCTGTTAAGGAAAAAGAGTTCTGGGGCATCATTAAGATGGGACGTACCGAAATGCAGGACGCGGTTCCGATCCGGCTGGGACAGGAATTCGGCGCTTACAAATGTGCCGTTCAGCGGGATATTCGCAGGTTCGATCACGCGATCGAAGAAATGTCTGTGGTCAACATGGGTGCGACGGCGGTCGGAACCTGTCTGAATGCGCCGAAGGGATATGTGGATACGATCGTTCCGAACCTGGTCAATGTCAGCGGCCTGGATCTGACGCAATGTGAGAATCTGGTAGATGGGACACAGAACCTGGATTGCTTTGCCTTTGTTTCCTCGATTCTGAAAACCTGCGTCATTTCTCTTGCCAAAATGTCCCATGATCTGATGCTGATGTCTTCGGGCCCGCGCTGCGGGTTTGGTGAGATCATACTTCCTTCAAAGCAGAACGGATCATCGATCATGCCGGGCAAGGTCAATCCGGTCGTTCCGGAAGTCATCGCACAGATCTCCTACCTGATCATCGGAAACGATACGACGATCATGATGGCCTGTGAGGGCGGTCAGCTGGAACTGAATGCCTATGAACCGGTCGTGTTCTATAAGCTGTTCGAATCGATCACTGCTATCACCGGCGGTGTTGAGACACTGGTAGACAACTGTATTCCGGATATCGTGGCCAATGAGAAAAAATGTCATGAATATGTAGAGAATTCCGTGGGCATCATCACAGTCATCGCCCCGGAAGTCGGATATCAGGCCGCATCGGATATCGCCAAAGAAGCGATCCGTACCGGCCGTCCGGTCAGAGAAGTACTGAAGGCAAAAAAGATCATGCCGGATGAAGAAGTGGATAAACTGCTGGATCCTGAGAAAATGGTCTGATCATCTTGCGAAAACTCCCCCGATGAGGTAGAATGAAATATCAATCTGCTTTTTCGGGGGTTTTTATGTATACCGTTTATCTTGGCTGCTATACACATCAGAACACGTCACAGGACGGAGAAAGTTCACAGGGGATCTATCTTCTGAAGATCGATGACAAGGGGATCCTGAGAGAACGACAGCTGGCTTCTGTCGTCACCTCTCCCAGTTATTTTTATCTGACAAAAGACAGATCCAAGCTTTTTGCGGTAACGGAGGCCCCGGATGAAAAGGGGAAGATCCTTTGCTATGCCGTAGGAGGTGAAGGAGAGCTGACGCTTCTTTCCGAGAGGACAGCCGCTGGAGGAGGTCTGTGCCATGTGATGATGGATCCCGAAGAGAAATATCTCGTCGTTACCTGTTACGGTGACGCCACGATCCAGTCCTACCCGGTGGAAAACGGTGTGATCACTCCGATGTTTTCGCTCCGGCATCATATGGGTTCCGGCCCCGTGCTGGAACGCCAGGAAGCCGCGCATACGCACAGTGTGACCATGACACCGGACGGGGAGTACGCTGTCGTCTGTGATCTGGGGACCGATATGCTGAACGTCTATACGATCGGAGAGGAATCCGGCAAACTGCACCGGGCGCGTAAGCTGAATTTTGCCTGCCCGCCGGGATGCGGTCCCAGGCATATGGTATTCAGCCCGGATGGAAAATACGCCTATGTAGCCTGTGAACTGAGTTCGGAGATCCTCGTTTTGTCCTATGACAAGGAGACCGGTTTCGAACTGATCTCCAAAGTCAGCACACTGTCCCCGGAATACGGTGTCAGCCACAACTATCCCGCGGCGATCCGGATCACGAAAGACGGGAGATTCATTTACCTTTCCAACCGCGGCGAAGATACGATCGCGATCTTTAAAGCAGATCCACAGACCGGACATATCGCGCTGCAGATGAGTGCTTCTACCCGCGGCTGGTATCCCAGGGATTTCATCCTGACAAAGGATGAAAAGCTCCTGATCGCCGCGAATCAGCTGTCCGACAACCTTGTTATCTATGAACGGGATCTCAGAACGGGCCTCCTGTCTCTGACAGATGAAAAGCCCATGCCGCAGAAACCGATCGCCCTGGAGGAACTGGCCTGATGAAAGTCATCGAACTACTGAAATCGGAAAAACCGACTTTATCCTTTGAGGTCTTCCCTCCGAAGACCCAGGACAAATTTGAAAGCATTATTTCCGCTGCTTATGAGATCGGACGTCTGAAGCCTGATTTTATGAGCGTTACCTATGGCGCCGGAGGGGGAAGAAGCCGTTATACCGTGGAGATGGTGGATCAGCTTCAGAATGTGCTGAAGATCCCTGTCCTTTCCCATCTGACCTGCGCCTCGTCCACCCGCGAGCAGGTAAAGAAGATCCTGGAAAAACTGAAAGAAAAAGGGATCGAGAACATACTGGCGCTTCGCGGGGATATTCCCGAGGACGGAGGCGTCATGCAGTATAAACACGCGGCTGAGCTGATCGAAGAGATCCATCAGAGCGGTGATTTCTGTATCGGTGCCGCCTGCTATCCGGAAGGCCATCCGGAATCCGCGGACAAAAACGAAGACCTGAAATATCTGAAAGAAAAAGTCGATTCCGGAGTGGATTTTCTGACCACACAGATGTTCTTTCAGAATGAATTATTCTACCGTTTTCTGTATCGGATCCGCGAGATCGGGATCACAGTGCCGGTCTGCGCCGGTATCATGCCGGTGACGTCCAGCCGCCAGCTGAAGAGGATCGGCGGCATGTCCGGCGCTTTTATGCCACAGAATTTCATTGCCATGGTCGACCGCTTCGGAGGATCGGCTGAAGCGATGAAGCAGGCGGGCATCCAGTATGCCGCTTCGCAGATCATCGATCTTCTGGCGAACGGTATCAAACACATCCATGTATATACCATGAACCGTCCGGATATTGCCGCGGCGATCCTGGAAAACCTATCGGAGATATGGGAATATGAAATTTCTCGAAGCGCTCAGTAAACAAACGATCTACTTTGACGGAGCCATGGGGACCCAGCTGATGGAGCAGGGACTGAAACTCGGCGATATCCCTGAGACCTGGAATATCCTTCATCCGGAGAAGATCCTGAAAGTCCATGAAGGCTATCTTTCAGCCGGCGCGCACGTCATCCAGGCGAATACGTTCGGTGTGAACCGGTACAAGCTGGAAGGAACGCCCTATACCGTCAGCGACCTGGTAAACGCGGCTTTTGACCTGACGGATCAGGCGCTGGAAAAAGTTCCGACAGATCTGGGCCGTGGTTTTGCGGCACTGGATATCGGATCCATCGGAAAACTGTTCAAGCCATTGGGCGATCTGACTTTTGAGGACGCCTACGAGACGTTTAAGGAGATCGTACTGGCCGGAAAGGGCAGAGCGGATCTGATACTGATCGAAACCATGAGCGATCCATATGAAATGAAAGCCGCCGCGCTGGCCGCCAGGGAAAACAGCGATCTGCCGGTGGTCGTGACGATGACGGTCGGAGAAGACGGCAGACTTTTCAGCGGCGGGAAGCCGGAATGTGCCATCGCTATGCTGGAAGGACTTCATGTGGATATGGTAGGGATGAACTGCAGTCTCGGGCCGGAGGAAATGATCCGGATCATCCCTGAGTTCCTGTCAGCCTGCAGCCTGCCTGTTCTGATCAGCCCCAATGCCGGTCTTCCGACGATCGTAAACGGACAGGCAGTATACGGGATCGGACCGCATCGTTTCGCGCTGCTGCAAAATCAGATGCTGGAGATGGGCGTGCAGGCGCTTGGCGGCTGCTGCGGCACGACGCCGGCCCATATCAGAGAGATGGTAAGGATCTGCAGCCTGACAAAGCGGCTTCCGGTACAGAAAAAAGACAGGACCGTGGTCAGTTCCTCTTCCAGAGTCGTGGGACTAAGGGAAAAGCCCAGGATCATCGGAGAACGGCTGAATCCTACCGGAAAGAAAAAGCTCAAAACCGCGCTGAAGGAAAAGAACTTTTCCTATGTTCAGCAGGAAGCGCTGAAACAGGAAAAGCAGGGCGCGGATATTCTGGATGTGAATGTCGGCCTTCCCGGGATCGATGAGGCCTGGACGATGAAAACAGCGCTGCAGAAGATCCAGCAGGTGACAGATCTTCCGCTGCAGATCGACACATCCAGCCCTGAAGCGATGGAAGAAGCGCTGCGTATCTATAACGGGAAACCTCTGATCAATTCTGTCAGCGGGAAACAGGAGACCATGGACAGGATCTTCCCGCTGGTAAAAAAGTACGGAGGCGTGGTGATCGGTCTGACGCTGGATGAAGCCGGTATTCCCGATACAGCGGAAGGACGGGTAAAGATCGCGCGGAAGATCATTGAAGAAGCGGAAAAATACGGCATCGAGAAGAAAGACATTCTGATCGACACACTGACCCTGACCATCAGTACAGGGCAGGATCAGGCGGCGATCAAGCTGGAAGCGCTCAGCCGTGTAAAAGAGGAGCTGGGCGTAGGGACGGTACTGGGCGTATCCAATGTCTCCTTCGGACTTCCCAACCGGGAATGGATCAACAGCGCGTTCTATACGCTTGCGCTGGAGCATGGTCTGTCAGCCGGTATCATCAATCCGGGCAGTGACCTGATGAGACGGTCCTACGATCTGTTCTGTGCGTTGAAAGGGTACGATCTCAAGCTTGAGAATTATCTCGACCGTTACAGTGAGGAGATCAAACCGGATCAGGCCGTATCCGCGGTGAAAAACAGCGGACAGAAAAACTCTCTTGCCGAAGGACTTGGCACGATCGGTGAAATGATCCTGCTGGGCGTGGAGGAGAGCGCGGCGGAAGAGACGAAAAAGGCGCTGAAAGACAGGGAAGCGCTCCGGATCATCGATGAAGAGCTGATCCCGGCTCTTTCACGTGCCGGGGAGGCGTTTGAAAAGGGAACATTCTTCCTGCCGCAGCTATTAATGAGCGCCGCGGCGGCCCAGGCCGCTTTCAAAGTGATCCGCGAAACGATGAAAAGCGGCGAGACCAGGATCCGGGGCCGTGTGATCCTGGCGACGGTCCAGGGAGATATTCACGATATCGGAAAGAATATCGTAAAAGTACTGCTGGAGAACTATGGATTCGAAGTGCTGGATCTGGGTAAGGATGTAGCGCCGGAAACGGTGCTTGAAGCGGCAAGACGGGAGAATATCCGTCTGGTCGGACTTTCCGCGCTGATGACGACGACCATCGCCAATATGAAAACGACAGTGGAACTTTTAAACAGGGAGCTGCCGGACGTCAAGGTGATGGTGGGCGGCGCGGCGCTGACCGAGGAATACGCGCGGCAGATGAACGCGGATTTCTATTCCAAAGACGCGATGGGCGCCGTGCATTACGCGGAGGAGTTCTTCGCCGAAAAAGCTTGAATTTGAAGCCTTTTTCTGGTATAATTAAGGCTTGTAATTTATATTCCTGTTAAGAGGAGACAGACCCTTGAAAGCTTATAATCATATCACCCTTGAAAAGAAATGGCAGAAGATCTGGGACGATGAAAAAGCGTTCCATGTAGAGATCGACCATTCGAAACCCAAGTTTTACGCGCTCATCGAATTCCCTTATCCTTCGGGACAGGGACTGCACGTGGGACATCCCAGACCCTATACGGCCATGGATATCATTGCCAGAAAGCGCCGGATGCAGGGTTATAACGTACTGTTCCCCATGGGTTGGGACGCATTCGGTCTTCCCACGGAAAACTATGCCATCAAGAACAAGATCCATCCGGCAGAGGTCACGAAAAACAATGTAGCCAGATTCAAATCCCAGCTGAAGATGCTCGGATTCTCCTTTGACTGGGACCGTGAAGTCAATACGACGGATCCTTCTTACTATCGCTGGACGCAGTGGATCTTCCTTCAGCTTTTCAAGAAGGGACTTGCCTATAAAAAAGAGATCGCTGTCAACTGGTGCCCGTCCTGCAAAGTCGGCCTGGCCAACGAAGAGGTCGTGGACGGATGCTGTGAGCGCTGCGGCACTCCGGTGGAACATCGGATGAAAACGCAGTGGATGCTGAAGATCACCGAATACGCGCAGAAACTGATCGACGGTCTTCAGGATCTAGATTTCATTGAAAGGGTCAAGACGCAGCAGATCAACTGGATCGGCCGGTCGGAAGGCGCGGAAGTGGATTTCAAGGCTGCCGGCAGAACACTGAGAGTCTATACCACCCGTCCGGATACGCTCTTTGGCGCGACCTACATGGTCATGTCTCCGGAGCATCCTTATATCGACGAGTGGAAAGATCAGATCGAAAACATCGATGAGATCGAAGCCTATCGTTCCTATGCCAGGAGCAAATCCGATTTCGAGCGAACGGAACTGGCAAAGGAAAAGACCGGTGTGTGCATCAAAGGCATCCGTGCCGTCAATCCGGTCAACGGCAAAGAGATCCCCATCTGGATCTCCGACTATGTACTGATGAGCTACGGGACCGGCGCGATCATGGCCGTTCCGGCACATGATACCCGTGACTATGACTTCGCGAAGAAGTTCGACCTTCCGATCATCGAAGTCGTCGCCGGCGGCGATATCGAGAAAGAAGCCTTTACGGATATCGAAACGGGCACCATGGTGAATTCCGGCTTCCTTAACGGAATGTCTGTTGCCGACGCCAAGAAAGCCATCGTGGAATGGCTGAGCGAGCAGGGGATCGGACATAAAAAAGTCAACTATAAGCTTCGTGACTGGGTCTTCTCCAGACAGCGTTACTGGGGAGAACCGATCCCGGTCGTATACTGTGAGCACTGCGGCGGATATGTGGCGCTTCCGGAAGATCAGCTCCCGCTGCTTCTTCCCGAAGTGGAAAGCTATGAGCCAGGTCCGAACGGAGAATCCCCGCTGGCAGGTATGACAGAATGGGTGAAGACCACCTGTCCTGTATGTGGAGGCCCGGCTTCGCGCGAGACCGATACCATGCCTCAGTGGGCCGGATCTTCCTGGTATTTCCTTCGGTATATGGATCCGCACAACGATCAGGCGCTGGCCAGCAAGGAAGCGCTTAGTTACTGGTCACCGGTCGACTGGTATAACGGCGGTATGGAGCATACGACACTGCATCTTCTCTACAGCCGTTTCTGGCATAAATTCCTCTATGATCAGGGGATCGTGCCTACACCGGAACCGTATCAGAAGAGGACCAGCCACGGCATGATCCTGGGTGAGGACGGTCAGAAGATGTCCAAATCCAGAGGCAATGTCGTCAATCCGGATGAAGTCGTCGCCGATTACGGCGCCGATACCATGCGTCTTTACGAGATGTTTATCGGCGATTTCGCCTCCACAGCTCCATGGTCGACGACCGGCGTCAAGGGATGCCGCCGTTTTGTGGAGCGTGTCTGGAAACTGCAGGATATGGTGACGGAGGAAAAAGGATTCAGCCAGGATCTGGAATCCTCGATGCACCGTACGATCAAGAAGGTCACGCTCGATTTCGAAGCGATGAAGTTCAATACAGGCATCGCCGCCCTGATGGCGCTCCTAAATGAATTCTACGCCAAAGGCAGTGTGACCAGAGGAGAGATGAAAGTCTTCCTCCAGCTGATCAATCCCGCCGCGCCGCATTTCACGGAAGAAATGTGGGAAATGCTTGGCTTTGAAGGCAGGATCTATCAGAGCGAATGGCCTTCCTACGATGAAGCCAAGACCATCAGCGATATGGTGGAGATCGCCGTCCAGATCATGGGCAAACCCAGAGCGATCATCCGCATCGGACGGACCGCTTCTCAGGAAGAAGCATTAAGTGTTGCCAAAGCAGAGCCAAAGATCCGGCAGCTGCTGGAAGGAAAGACCATCGTAAAAGAGATCTACGTTCCGGGCAGGATCGTGAATATTGTAGCCAAATAAAGGAGTTATCATGGAGAATCAGGACCAGATCAGAATTTCCAATGACGTGATCTTAACGATCGCGCAGCTGGCACTCGCCGATGAAATCGGAATGGAAAAATCTTCCAAGAAGAGTCCGAAGAACAAAGGCATCAACATTGAAGTCGTCGATGAGAAGATCTATATCGATGTTGAGCTGAATGTCTCTTACGGAACCAAGATCCCGGAACTATCCGGCAGGATCCAGCAGAAGATACGATCCTCCGTCGAAAATATGACCGGAATGGAAGTCGCGGAAGTCAATATCAATATTGCCAGCATGAACATTGAAAAAACAACGAAAGAAGCATAAGACAATTGAAAAGGCGTGATCATGTTTGATTACGCCTTTTTTCAGGTTTTTGCTGAAGGAGAGAACGAATGACACGCAGTGAAGCACGGGAACACGCTTTTCGGATCCTTTATGAGATCCAGTTCCGCCCGGACGAGGATCAGACAGAGCTCGCGGAGATCTACATGGAAGTATTTCCGGATGAGGTCGCTCAGCCGGATGAAAGGGCTTTCATTCTGAAAGAAGTGCTCGGCACGATGGAACATGTGGAAGAACTGGATCAGAAGATCGAAGGGTCTCTTCATGGATGGAGCCTAAAACGGCTTTCCAAGGTAGACCTGGCGATCCTAAGGCTGGCTCTGTATGAGATCGAATACGCGGAAGATATTCCGGAAAAGGTCAGCATCAATGAGGCGGTAGAACTGGCGAAAAAGTATTCGCAGGACGCGGCCAGAGGCTTTATCAACGGAGTACTCGCGAATTTCGCGTCATCCGGGAAAGAATGAATCCCATGCAGAATCCTTTTCAGGATGTGAAAGTATATCCTGTTTCGGTGATCAACCTTTATGTCAAGCGAAAACTGCAGCAGGACACATTTTTGTCGGATGTATATGTTCGGGGCGAGATCTCGAACTTTAAACGTCATACGTCCGGACATCTGTATCTGACGCTGAAGGATGAATCAGGCGCCATCTCGGCGGTCATGTTCGCGTCTGACGCCAGAAGCCTTCGGTTTTTCCCTGCGAACGGGGATCAGGTGGTAGCCAGGGGCAGTGTTTCGCTCTATGAGAAGACCGGACAGTACCAGTTCTATATCCGTTCACTGGAAAAAGAGGGCAGCGGAGATCTGTTCCAGGCTTTTCTTAGGATGAAAGAAAAACTGGAAAGGGAAGGGTTGTTCGACCCGTCGCGGAAGAAACCTATTCCGGCTTTTCCCAGAAGGATCGGTATCGTCACCTCGCCTACCGGCGCTGCTGTCCGGGATATCTGTCAGATCGCGAAAAGAAGATATCCGGGAGTCCGGCTGCTGGTCTATCCGGCACTTGTACAGGGAAGCGGCGCGGCTTACACCATCGTTCGCGGGATCCGTGTCCTTAGCAGGATCCCGGACGTGGATACCATTATCGTTGCCCGCGGAGGCGGCTCGATCGAGGATCTCTGGCCATTTAACGAGGAGATCGTCGCGAGGGCGATCGCCGCGTGTGAAACGCCTGTCATCAGCGGTGTCGGACATGAGACGGACTTTACGATCTCGGATTTCGCGGCAGATCTCAGGGCTCCGACACCTTCGGCCGCCGCGGAACTGTCTGTTCCGGACGTGAGCGGACTGTTCGACAGACTGAAGGTAAATGAAGGCCGCAGAGAACGCGCGGTCATGCGGAAGATCGCGCTTCTGAGATCCGGACTGGATCATCAGGTCTCCCGGTTGAAATGGCTCTCACCGATGGAAAAACTGAAGGATCATCGCCTGGAGACGGATCGGCTGATGGAAAAGCAGCAGGTCCTGATCCGTCAAAGACTCACCGCGTACAGCGCCAGGCTGGAGAAGCTTTCTCAGGCCCTGCTGTTAGACTCTCCGCTGCATCAGATGGAGAAAGGTTATGCCTTCGTCACAGACCGCTTGGGACAGGGGATCAGTCGCGCGGAAGGCAGAGCCGTGGGGGATGAGATATTCGTCCGTCTGATGGACGGAACGCTTGGGGCCCGTGTAGAGACTATCATGAAAGAAAAGGACGAGTCGGATGAATAACGAAAAAGATACCGGCATTGAAGTACTTATGACCAGACTGGAGGAGATCACTTCCCAGATGGAAAAGGAAACCCTGCCGCTTGCCGATATGATGGCTCTGTATAAAGAAGGACGCACCCTGGAAAAGAAGATCCGGGAAGTCCTGGATATGACAGAAAAAGAGATCGAGATCCTCAGTGCGGACAGCGCTGAAGACGGAGAAGAACAGCTATGAGCGAAAAGATGACAGGCTCCGCGATCAGAGAAGCGCTGGAGAAGGAACTGTTTCTGCGGATCCACCGGGGAGAAGACGCGGACCGGACGCTGTGGGAAGCCATGGAGTATTCCCTGATGGCGGGCGGAAAACGGGTAAGGCCAATGCTGCTCATCTACACAGGTCTGAGCCTGGGAGCGCCGATGGAGCTTCTGATGCCCTTTGCCTGCAGTCTGGAAATGATCCATACATCCTCGCTGATCCATGATGATCTGCCGGCGATGGATAATGACGACTATCGCCGCGGACGACTGACCAATCATAAAGTCTATGGGGAAGCGGCGGCGATCCTGGCCGGTGACGGGCTTTTAAATCTGGCTTATGAGACCATGTCGGATGCAGCCGTGTATGCTGAAGAGAAATGGCAGAAACAAGCCGTACGGGCGATGAATTATATCGCTGTCTGTGCCGGAAGTAAAGGCATGATGGCCGGACAGATCGCGGATCTGGAGAGTGAAGACAAACAGATCTCGGCGGAAGAACTGACTTATATCGAATTCAATAAGACGAGCCGGCTCCTGATGGCTGCCATGAAAGGCGGCGCGCTGCTTTCCGGCGCGGATGAGGAGATGACGGACAGACTGGAGGAAGCAGCCGGTAAGGTCGGTCTCGCTTTTCAGATCCAGGATGATGTCCTGGATGTGGAAGGATCGTTTGAAAAGCTCGGCAAACCTCTGGGGAGTGACGAGAAAAGTCAGAAATCGACATTCGTTTCGCTGTATGGGATCAGCGAGGCAAAGGCACGGGTCAAGGAACTGAGCGAAGAGGCGATGGAGCTGCTTCAGGATCTGCCGGGAGAAGAAGGCGAATATGTCCGGGCGATGATCCGGCAGCTGCAGGATCGCGATCATTGATGAAAGGAGGTGTCCCTGTTGGATATTCTATCGAGGATCCACGGACCGGAGGATCTGAAAGATCTTTCTATCACGGAATTGGATGAACTTTCGGAAGAGATCCGGCGTTTTCTGGTACAGCATGTGTCCCATACAGGCGGACACCTGGCATCCAATCTCGGGGTCGTGGAACTGACGCTCGCGATCCATCGGGTATTCGATCTGCCGAAAGATCAGCTGGTATTCGATGTCGGCCATCAGTCCTATGTCCATAAGATCCTGACCGGACGGAAAGATGCGTTCGATCATCTGCGGCAGAAAGACGGCATCAGCGGCTTCCCGAAGAGCAGGGAAAGCGTCTATGACGCTTTTGATACCGGACATGCCTCCACATCGATCTCTGCCGCCTACGGACTGGCAAAGGCCAGGGATCTTTCCGGAGAAGACTATGAAGTCGTCGCGCTGATCGGCGACGGGTCCATGACAGGCGGCCTGGCTTATGAGGCCATGAACAATGCCGGAAGAGACAAGACAAAGCTGATCGTTATCCTCAATGATAATGAAATGGCGATCGGAAAGAATGTGGGATCTTTATCGCAGCATCTGAGCCGCTTAAGGACCAAACAGGGGTATCTGAGAAGCAAGAAACTGGTCAAGGAGAGCGTGGCGCGCCATCCCGGGCTGAAACCGCTCTATAACGCGGCGGATAAGGTCAAGAACCGGATCAAGTACATGGTGGTCAAAGGGATCCTTTTCGAGGAGATGGGATTCACCTATCTCGGTCCGGTGGACGGACACGACATCAAAGCCCTGATCGAAGTCCTGAATGAAGCCAAAACATTAAAAGAACCGGTGATCGTCCATGCGGTCACGACGAAAGGAAAAGGATACGCCCCGGCGCAGATGAGTCCGGTGGAGTATCATGGGATCAGCTGCTCTGCGAGTGATGAGATCACCTGGGCAAAAGCATTCGGAGAAGCGCTTTCCGAGCTCGCGAATAAGGATCCGAAGATCGTGGCGGTAACAGCTGCCATGGCGGACGGGGTCGGTCTCAGCGATACGACTATCCCGGCGGAGAGGATCTTCGATGTAGGGATCGCGGAAGAACACGCGGTCACCTTCGCAGCCGGTCTTGCCAAAGGCGGCATGAAGCCGTGTGTCGCGATCTATTCGACCTTCCTGCAGCGGGCTTATGATCAGATCGTTCACGACGTCTGCCTGACGGGCCTTAACGTCGTATTCGCGGTCGATCACAGCGGACTGGTAGGAGAAGACGGTGAAACACATCAGGGTACGATGGACACGGCTTTCCTTTCCCATATTCCGGGCATGACCCTGATGGCGCCGTGTGACCGTACGATGCTGGAAAAAATGCTGCCGTTCGCTTTTGATCTGAACGCGCCGGCGGCGATCAGGTATCCGAAAGGGACCTGTAAAAGGCTGGATCCTTCTCTGACGGAAGAGGCCCCGGTCCTCGGAAAAAGCGTGATCGTAAGGAGGAGAGAGGATCAGACAGGTATCCCCGTGACGATCCTTTCCGTAGGGGATCGGCTGACGAGCGCCTTGCAGGCCGCTTCGCGGATGGAAGAAGACGGCGCGTCGGTACAGGTGATCGATATAAGGTTTATCGCCCCCATGGACAAGGAAACGATCCGTCCGCTTCTTCAGAGTGAAGCACTGATCATCACAGTGGAAGAACAGATATATTCGGGTTCTTTCAGTATGCAGCTGCGTTCGTTTGCTTCGGAAGAGGATGCCAAAGCAAGGATCACAGCGCTGACACTGCCGGATCAGTTTATCCCGCAGGACAGCCGGAAGAACGGGCTTCATGAGTTTTCACTGGATGAAGAAGGAATACTGAACGCATGGAAGATATACAAAGAGAACAAAGCGGAGAAGGAAGAATAAGGATCGACCAGCTGCTGGTCAGGAAGGGCCTTGCGAAGAGCCGGGAAAAAGCGAAAGAATGGATCCTTGCCGGTCTTGTCCTGGCAGAGGAAAAGCCGGTCAGAAAGCCCAGTGATCTGATATCTCCCGAAGTGGAGATCCGCATCCTCCCGGCCGGTGAGGAATATGTCTCACGCGGCGGGAAGAAACTGGCGGGAGCACTGGAAGGATTCGGTCTTTCCGTGGAAGGACTGATCTGTCTGGACGCCGGCGCTTCGACAGGAGGTTTTACCGACTGTCTGTTAAAACACGGAGCGTCAAAGGTTTTCGCGGTCGATGTCGGGACCGGTCAGCTGGACAAAAGCCTGCTGGAGGATCCGCGTGTGACCTCCATGGAGAATACGAATATCCGCACGATGGACCCGTCAGAGATCGAACCATGTGATTTTTTCTGCGCGGACCTTTCGTTCATATCACTGAAGCTGGTCCTCGCGAGCCTGCGAAAACTGGTCAGGGAAGAGGCAAGGGGCGTCGTGCTGGTCAAACCGCAGTTTGAAGCCGGTAAGGCAGCGATCGGCAAAGGCGGGATCGTAAAGGATCCGAAAGTCCATGTCCGTGTACTGGAGGACGTGATCGAAAACGCCGGAGAATCGGGATTTGAGGCTCTTTCCCTGATGCCTTCGCCTATCCGGGGCGGTGACGGAAATACAGAATATCTGCTGCTTCTTTCGGCAGCGAGGGAAGTACCTTCTGTAAAAACGGTCAGCCCGGACCACATCCGGGAAACCGTCCGTCTGGCAACGATTCGTCTTTCGATGAAGGAAAAGCAAAGAGGATAATTATATGCTGAGTCATATCCGTGTACAGAATATAGCGCTGATCGATGAAGCTAAGATCGATCTGGAAGAGGGACTGAACGCACTTACCGGCGAGACAGGTGCCGGTAAAAGTATTCTTCTGGGCGCGATCTCACTGGCGCTCGGACAAAGAGGTTCAAAAGACGCTGTCCGGGATCCGTCCAGGGCAGCGGAAGTCGCGCTGCTGTTTACCGATTACAAAAAAGAAGTAAAGGAAGTCCTGGAAGAGATGGGCGTCGAGGATACAGACAGTCAGCTCCTGATCCGTCGCCGGTTCCTTTCTTCCGGACGCTCAGCGAACTTTATCAATGACGCCATGGTCACCCAGTCGCAGATCCGAAGGATCGCTTCCCTTCTGATCGATATCCACGGGCAGCATGAACATCAGTCTCTGCTGAATCAGTCACGCCATATCGATCTGCTGGACAGGTTTATCTCGGGCTCCGCGAAAGAACTGGAGAAAATGGCCGGTCTGTACGCGGAATATCAGCAACTGGAGAAGGAGCTCTCCCGTTTTCAGGAAAGCGGCCGCGATCGGGAAAGATTACTGTCCCTGATGGCTTACGAGCTTTCCGAGATCGAGGAAAACACCTGGAAAGAGGGAGAGGAAGAGAATCTCCTGGAAGAGCGCAAAAAGCTGGTTTACAGCGAAAAGCTCAAGGAAGAAAGCGGGAAAGCCTATCAGCAGCTGATCGGGGAAGGAAGAGAGGCCGGAGCACTGGATCAGCTGGACGAGACGCTATCTTCCCTGAACCGTGTGGCGGGATACGATGAAGCTTTCTTTGCCCCGCAGATACAGACGCTGGAAGAATCCACCTCCATCCTGCGGGATCTGGCGCATGAGCTGCGAAACTACAGCGAGGAGATCCAGGCGGATCCGGAAAGGCTTTCCGAGATCGAAGAACGCTATGACCGGATCCAGCATATCAAAAGCAAATACGGCAAGACACGGGAAAAAGTCGAGCAGTATTATCAGAAGACCAGACAGGAATATCAGGATCT
>JAFZQZ010000100.1 GCA_017620135.1 Bacillota bacterium | reverse complement strand
GATCGCTCTTCCGGTCCAAGCGGGGAAATTGCCGGTCGCCGGCGCGATCATCGGCGAGTTGAAAACAGCCTTATCAAAGGACAGCATTCCTCTTTCCAGTGTCAGGGCCGCTACCGCCCCTCCCATGGAATGAGAGAACAGGATTTTCGGTGACTTCGCTTCTTTCATCCAGCGGTCATAGACCAGTTCCGCGTCTGTCAGATAGTCTTCAAACTTCTCCACATGGGTCAGATAATGGAATTTCAGGTTGGGATCCCGGTAGGATCTTCCGTGTCCTCTCTGATCGTAGGCGCAGACCGAATATCCTTCTTTCAGAAAACCGTAGATCACTTCACTGAACTTTTCTATATTCTCCGTAAACCCGTGAAGCAGCATGACGGTCCCGCGGCACTCATCCGCGGTAAAGAACGAAGTATAAAGGGAGATCTGATCCAGTGTTTTCAGCTTCTCGTTTTGTCTTCTCTGCTCCAGATAGGGCAGCACCTGCTCGTTCATATATACGGCGTAATCTTCTGAATGAACCAAACCTTTACCCATTCCTCATTCTCCTTCAGACCGTTCAGTCTAAGATGAAAAAAATCTTCAATCGAATATTATATATAAAAAACTGCCAAAAATCAATCATTTCCTGAAATCAAAGAGCGGGCGGTTCGATCTCAAACTCCTGCGGACGGAACCTGGGACAGACGTTTTCCTTTGTCGCGATCACGGAGGAAGCCAGCCTCGTACCGATCTCACAGGCCTTTTTCAGTTCCTTACCGTAGGTCAGTCCGATCGCCACACCAGCGAAGAACGCGTCTCCGCATCCGGTGGTATCGACGACTTCCACTTTCTGCGGCGGTACGAACCCGCAGTCTCCTCCCGGCACGGCATAGACAGCGCCGCGGTCTCCCATCGTCACCACCATCTGCGGAAATCCCGCCTGCTCGATCTTCTGCGCCAGCAATCTGGACAGAGGATCCGGATCCATGCCTTCCAGATCTTCCGAGAACAGCATCCCGGCCTCCTGCTCGTTGCAGACGATACAGCCGGTCCTCTGCAGCAGATCCCTCCGTTCCATCGCGATGGACATGTTGGAGACGACGGCATAGACACTCTTTTCATACTGCTCGGCCAGACGGAAGATACGCTTCAGAAGGGCCGGTTCCATATCGATCTCCACCACCACTGAATCCGCGTTTTTTATGATCTCATCTCCGTATTCATCCAGGATCTGTCCGATCGCGGAAAGATCCGGCCGCTGCGAGATCGAAGCGATCACATCGCCGCTGTTGTCGAAGACGGCCAGCCAGGTACCGAGACCGCCGGGGACCTTGCGCACATACCGTGTATCTACCTGGTGACGGTTCAGCTTATCGATCACATCCTGGCTGGTACCGCTCTCATCCACGATGGAGATCATCGTAGGACGAAGCTCTATGTTGGCAATATCTTCCGCTACATTCCGGCATACACCGCCATGGATCTGCTGGACCCAGCCGACATTTCGTCCGCCGGGAATATATTTCGTCATAGGATATCCTTTGATATCCACGAACACGGCACCAAATACTGCGATTCCCATCAGTTTTCCACCTCCACGCTGATCGAACGGATCTTTCCTTCACGGACGGCTCCGGCCGCGGCCGGTCCGAGCACGCCTCCCTGGATCTCGATCTTTTTGCCCTGTTCTGTCTCGAAGATGATCCTTCGGATCTCGTAGGATCCGGGGATCACATCCGCTTTTCTTGCCATATGATAAGTGACCGGGATCTTTCCCAAAAGGACCGCCTGTACGATCCCATCCTCCGGGATCAGGTATTCCGGGATAGCCGGCATAAAGGTAAGCGTCAGCTTCCCGCTTTGCATCTGGAAAAGCTGCTCTCCGAAGAACATCCGGCGCCAGATGGAAAGGAACTCGGCTGTCGAACCGGAAAGCCGCGCGACAAATCCCCGTCCGTGGATATCCTCATTGGGGTTCAGACTGCTGGCAAGGAAGGAACTGTTTTCCAACGTGCTCCGCCCGTAAACTTCCGGATCCAGGAACGGGATCGCCGCTTTCTTCCAGTCTTCGAAGAATTCTTTGAAAAGACCTCCCCTTATGAGCTCCAGCAGGTATTTGTATTCCATATGCAGCCAGATCGAGCCGTTTTCCAGCCACCCCGGTGTAAATGCCCGGCATCGGCCTATTTCAAAGGAAGTCTGGTCAAGCGGCGCGTTGACCCGGTACATCTGCAGCTTTTGGTCGTAAAGTCCGCTTTCTTTGATCTGACGGTACAGCTTCCTCCGGTCGACCAGGAAAGGATCCAGCTTCATCAGATGGACGGCGCCTTCCAGGAAAGGCGGCATGGTATGCTGAATAAACCCGGTCGGAAGGATCCCTTCTTCATCTTCCGTATAATCGGTGACTTCATAATAGTAATAGGTCGGGGCTGCTTCCTGTTTTTCGGCTGCCATGATGGCCGTATCCACGATAAACAGCATTTTCTGCAGTGTCGTCTTTAAAAAGACGGCAGGTTCATCCTTCAGCACGTCTTCGCCATACGAGATCCTCTCCCCGCTGACGGAGCGGAAAGTCCGTTCCCGGAAGCGCTCTTTCGCGTCATTCATCCGGTTCCAGAAGCCCATGACGGCATTTTCACGCTTGACTAACTCTCTCGGAACTTCTTCCGCGATGATCAGATGCAGATTTCGGACCAGTTCAGCCAGTTCAGTGAGCAAGCTGACTTTCCCGCCGGCCAGATCCAGGGCCAGTAGTGTGATCTTCAGCCACCGCTCCAGTTCATAGGTCTCCGCCATAGAGGATCCCAATATACCCGGCAGGCCGTTCAGCGCGTCATACCATCCGGGTTTGCCGCCCTCCATCTCTACACCCATCAGATATGGATCGAGCGCGCAGAATTTCGTGACGGAGATCAGGATCATCTTCTCCAGGATGGAGCTCTTCACTTCGCTGCCCGCGGCGTCCTTCAGCCGTCCGCCCGGGCCCGGAAGATCATCCTCCTCCAGCAGGGACCTGTACTGACGGATCCCTTTATCCGTTTTTACATACCGTTTTTTGCGTGGAAGGATCGTCGTCTCTGCCTGGTAATATCCGTATTCCGGTGTAAGGAAGAGTTCCTCGGCCTTATCCGGCCAGACTTCGATGTATTCTTCCAGAAGATCCAGGTTATAGGTCCAGTGATCGCACCAGTAACCTTCCCCGAAATGAGCCCGGATCTGTTCCTCCGACTGGGCCAGGATCGCTTCGAAGCGCGAATCGACTTCATTTTCCGGCAGGCTTTCCGAAAGTTCCTGATAGAGTTCACCGGGGGTGAAGGTCCTGCCCTGATAACTGAATACCTGTTTATCTACGGAAAGCGGATTATATCCGTCGATCTGGATCAGTTCAAAGAACGTCCGGATATTCTGTTTCCCGACTTCCGGAGTAAAGAAAGTATCACTGCGCCGGTTCTGGTTAACGTCGCGGAAGTTGGCGTTGCCCTGAGAATAGTATTCCGGCAGCATGGAGAAATAGTTGTAGTCCCTTTCCAGATCCCCGTGTTTGCGGGAATACACGTAGAGATTCTTGTTGCCTGCCCGTACCGGCCTTCCGCCGCGCAGCACATTGTCCATGTAGGTATACCGGCAGTAAAGATCAAAGACGGGATCTGCTGTATGCGTATCGATCACGTCTGTCAGATCCTGTGTCAGCTGTACCGCCTCTTCCTGCTTTTTCGAGAAATATTCCCCGTCCAGCTGTTTTTGGAAAAACTCTTCCAGAAGCGCTTTCGATCCGGCATGACCGAACAGTTCGTACATCTGATAGCTTTCTTCCGGCCCAAGTACCGGAGATGCCATGAAGAACGCACAGGGGAACAGATTCGAGAAATGCTGTTTTTCTGACCGGACGCCGCTAAGACCTTCTTCCTCGAATATAAGCGGATACTGATGGGAAAGATCGTAGCCGAAGATGGCCTCCGGGTCGGTGATGACCGGGAGCTTCTCTCCGCCCTCGTCTATGCCTGCTGCAAAATTGCCGCCTTCGATCTCCCTGACGTCCGCCGTATCATCCATACTGGCCCGGACCCGGTAAAACGGCGTCCTCTTCTCCACGTCTTCCGCCTGCATCCAGGCTTTTCCTGTCTGCAGCATGTTTTTCAGTGTCCAGTCCGTCACACCGAACGGAACCAGTTCCGGCATGCCGTCCAGTACTTCCAGACGAATCTCTTCACCCGTCCTGTTGATCAACGTGACGAGCCGCACCAAAGCGCCGAGCTTTTCCTCAGGCAGGATGAAATAGGTGACTTTGATCTCGATCCCCTGACAGACAGTTGAGACAGAAAGGGTATTCATTCCGATCTCCATGTCAGCTTTATCGAGCTTTCCAAACGCCTCGGCTGTTTTCTCCCCGATCCGAAGGAAGGTACGAAAACCGGTCTCACCGGCACGGGTATAAGCCCGGTGAGCGGGAAGGAATTCCATGATAGGATGGTCTTTATCCTCCGATCCGAAGGAAACGACCGCCTGACCGCGGTTGACATAATAACACCAGAGCGGAATGCCGGTAAGTCCGGCAATTCCCGGAAGAAAGCTTGAAAAAGGCGCTTTCTTCCCATAATCCTTGATGCGGTAGGTATCCATACTCTCCTCCTATGTTTCTGAAATCAGCCGTTTGGAAAGAAGAATGGCGCAAATCCCGGCCAGAACCGCGCCGATCAGCTTTGAAAGAATGACCGCGCCGAGATAATCAGGCGCGACTTCCGCCGTAAAACCCAGATGCGCGCCGAATACGGCGGTTGAACAAAACAGGAAGGAAAGATTGACCAGTCTTCCCTTCGGATCCATCTCCTTAGCCAGCGCGAAGACCGGCATAGCGGTGACAAAACCGACCAGCAGGGCCGCCATGCTGACTTCGTTCATCCCCAGTGCTTTCCCGGCTGCGGACAAAGGCTTTTTCAGGACTCGCTGTAAAAGCAGGGTGACCGGAAGGCTTCCCAGCATGAACACACATACGGAAACGACGATCTGCATCGCTTCGGGAAGAGGCATCAGGCCGGGGAGAAATTCCGCTCCGGTCAGCATTTTGACCGCGCCGATCATCAGGCCGACTGTCAGGATGATCTTCAGGATCCTGGTAAATACCTGAAAAACCTTCAGCATGGGGCCGGGATATTTAAAAAGGCCCACGCCGCAGATCAGCGCAAAAATGAATAAAAAGATATTTTGTTTCAGTGTCTCAAAGAAACCGAGACCGAACAGCAGACCTCCGAGGATCAGGGCAGCGGGAAGCGTCAGCATACCGATCGCCATTCCATTGCAAAGATATGGTATGTCTTTTTCTTCCATTAGTTTGCTGCCGACAGGGATCGTAAAGACCAGGCTGCAGCCAAGGGTGGCGGCAGGAATAAGGCCTGCGTAAAGACCGATCCGCGGATCCAGGGCCAGCGCTTTGGCCAGATGAAAACCGCCCATATCGATGGCGATCAGTCCTCCGAACATCGAAGGATCCAGTCCGATCTTCTCAAAAAACGCTCTGGCGCCGGGACTTAAGCCCCCGGACAAGAGTCCTGAAAGACACAGGATACCGGCCATCGAAAGCGCAGTCGGACCAAGCAGTTCAAAACCTTTTTCGAACTGCTTTCCGTAGCCCCATCGATTACCCAGCAAAAGATCGATCCCGCCCAGGATCACCCCGGCCGATACGATCCACATCAGAACCTGATTCAAACAGTGTCACCTCGGATCATAGATATCCTTAATTCTACCACAAAATACTGTCAAGCGAAAGAAAAAATGATATAATGGTCACAATATCATTCTATCTCGGAGGTTCCTTCATGCGTTCGATCGGTGTCCTGATCAAGCCGGCATCCGGACTTTGCAACATGCACTGCGACTACTGTTTCTATGCGGATGAAACAGCCAACCGGCAGATCCCCTCTTACGGGATCATGTCTTTATCCACGTTAAAAAATGTGATCCGCCGTACGCTTCTGCCCTGCGAAGGCGCTTATTCGATCGCCTTTCAGGGAGGAGAACCGACCCTCGCCGGTCTGGATTATTTCAAAGAAGCTATCCGGCTGATCGATCAGTATAACCGACACGATATTCCGGTCCAGCTGGCCATCCAGACCAACGGATACCGGATCGATGAAGAATGGGCCGCTTTTCTGGCCGAACATCATTTTCTGACAGGCATATCCATCGATGGGACGAAACAGCTCCATGACCGGTACCGCCATGGCTCGAACGGCATCTCGGAAACCTATGACCAGGTCCTGAAGACCACTGAACTCTTTGATCGTTTTCATGTCGATTACAACATTCTGACAGTCGTGACCGAACAGACAGCTCTGCATGCCCGCGAGATCTATCAGGATTATCAGAAAAAGGGCTGGCACTTCCTTCAGTTTATCACCTGCCTGGATCCCCTGGGCGAAGTACGCGGGCAAAGCGAATATTCTCTGACGCCTGCTTCCTACGGCCGGTTTCTATGTGATCTTTTCGACCTATGGGAGGCGGATGTTCAAAAAGGGATCAAGCTTCGTCAGAACCCGCTGGCCTTCGCTCCCTACGTCCGTACATTCGATAATTATGTCGCCATCCTCTCCGGACGAAGACCTGAATCCTGCGAACAGACCGGTATCTGCCGCGCGGACAGCTCCACTTATGTGGTTGAGGCGGACGGCAGCGTCTATCCCTGCGATTTCTATGTGCTGGATGAATACCGTGCCGGCAATTTCAATGAGGACCGCATAGACGCTATCGAAGAAAGGATGAAAGCCCTTGGGTTTACCGAAAGATCGAAGAAACTCTCTCCTGAATGTCAAAATTGCCCGTATCTCTCCCTCTGCCGCGGAGCCTGTTACCGAAGCCGGCTGACAAACGAAAACGGCCCGGAGGCTTCGCTCCGGACCGATGGAAAAAATTATTTTTGTGAAAGCTACCGGATGTTCTTTGATCACAGCTATGAAAAGCTCCAGAAGATCGCCTCGTTCTTCACATCATGGCCCCGCTTCACGATGGGAAGCTGATATCTGCGGCGCCTGGCTTAGACTGCCGCGGGAAGTTCAGCAAAAAGCTTTTTCCGTGTGACCAGATAGGCCGTGATCATTACGATCCCCGTAATGATCCAGGAAATCGGATAGACGAGACATAGTGTCGAATAGGTATGATTGGCACTGACCACGGTGAAAACCCAGATCAGTCGGAACGCACACGTACCAACGATCGAAATGATCATCGGGATGATGGATTTTCCCATGCCTCTCAGACAGCCGCCGCTGATCTCATACGTACCGATCAGGAAATGCGGCGCTCCGGTGATCAGCATACGCGTCAGCGCGAATTCGATGACAGCCGGATCTTTCGTAAACAGAAGGATGAGATGCGACCGGAAAAGAAAGATCGTCGTGCAGATCACGATGCCGCAGCCGATCCCCAGCCCAAAGACGATTCGAAAGACCTTTTTGCAACGGTCAAACTTCCGGGCAGCGAAATTCTGGCTGGTAAACGTTACCCCCGCCTGGACAAAGGCGTTGATCAGACAGAAATCGATAAAGTCAAAATTCTGAGCCGCCGTATTCCCTGCGACAGCGATCGAACCGAAACTGTTCACAGAGCTCTGGATCACGACATTGGAAAGGGAAAAGACCATTCCCTGCAGACCAGCCGGCAGTCCGACCCGCAGCGTCATGGAAAGGTCCTCTTTCCGGATCCGGAGCTTTTTCAGCGAAAGCCGGAATTCTTCTTCCTCATGCGTCAGAAAGTACAGGACAAGCATCGCGCTTAAAACATTGGACGCGACTGTAGCTACGGCTACACCGATCACATGCAGTCTGAAAACGATGACAAGCAGAAGATTGAGTCCGACATTGAGAACACCGCTGATCGTCATGGCGATCAGTGGTCTTTTGCTGTCTCCCTTACTTCTGAGGATCGCGGAGCCGAAGTTGTAGATCATGATAAACGGAACCGCGAAAAAGTAAATACGCAGATACAGTGTCGCCAGGTCGATCACATCTTCCGGCGCGCTCATGAGCGTCAGCAGCGGTCTTGCCAGCAGCAGTCCGAGCAGCAGGACGATCATTCCACAAACAAGGGCGATCCCGATCGTCGAATGAACGGAAGCGTTGATCTCTTCCCTGTGCCCTCTTCCGATATGCGAAGCGATCAGAACATTGGATCCTAAAGAAAGACCCATAAAAAGCGAAAGCAACAGGCTGATCAGAGAAGTGTTGGATCCGACCGCAGCCATGGCTGTCGAGCTCGCGAACCGTCCCACGACCGCCAGATCTGCCGCGTTGAAAAGCTGCTGCAGAACGGAGCTGGCGGCAAGCGGCAAGGCAAAGAGGACGATCTTGTCGACCAGCGAACCGTTCAGCATGTCCATCTGTTTTTGTTTATTCGACATTCAGACCTCCTTCAGGATGATTTTTTCTCAAAAACTGATCAGGGCTGATAAGGCTGCTCCATCTTTTCCGGATGTTTCAGAAGATCTTTGACATAGGCGAAAACATGAGCGAAGAAATGACCGGAAGCGATCCTTTCGTCCATGACGATACCCAACGGGATGCAGCGTTCCAGCTTGATCTCTCCCATCACATTCTTGGGCACTTCCCGGAGGTTGCCCATCGCGATGCCGACACTGGTCGTTCCGAATTCATACAGATGATGATAGATATGGTTCGTACGGATACTGGCCAGGTTCGTGATCAAAAGCGTCGCGTGGAAGGGACTGGCGTCGATGATGGCTTTGGGCAGCAGTCCATGCCGGTCCGCAAACCGAAGGATGTTGCAGATCCCGCCTACCAGGAAATCGAATTTCATGATGATGGACATGATCCTGTCCAGTGAGTTATCATTCGTTGCCCTGGTCGAGTTGATATAGTCATCTACCTTTTTCTGAACGTCAAAGATCGTATCCTTCTCCGGATCGAAATAGACTTTGGCGAATGTATCATTAGCCTGATCCGGCCTCAGGACCACCATAGAGGCACATACTTCATTTCGCTGATAGATCCTTTTGTTCGCGATGAACCGATTCAGTTCCGGGTATTTGGCTACCGCGCGCATATAAGCGGCGAGCACCATGGCCAGATTGCTGATCTGGATCCCTTCCTTGCGTTTTTCGTTCCGGTATTTCGTCATGGGATCAATGGGAATATCGACAGTACACATATTCATGGAATCGTAACGCTTCGTGAGAATATGCGGGATCAGATAGTACATGGGGGCTTCGTTTTTTACAATATGGCCGTCCGCTCTTTTTTTCATCGGGTTTTGCCTCCGTGTCTTGAAGTAGAATAATTAGTAAAATTATAGTTTTTCTTGCAACCAATGTCAATCTCGTATATCATGGATCAAGGCAGGAAATTCTTTTTATCGTATGTGAGGAAACGATATGAAAAAAGTCATCGTCGTCACCGGCGCGTCTTCCGGAATGGGCCGGGAATTTGCGCTCCAGATCAGTAAGAAAGAAAAAGTCGATGAGATCTGGGTCATTGCCAGAACAAAAGAACGGCTGGAAGATCTTCAGAAATCCACCGCCGCGAAGATCGTGCCGATCCCCATGGATCTGACCGACCGGGAAAAAGTCAGGGAATGTTACGTTTCCCGGCTGGAGGAAGAAAAACCGGAAGTGAAGATCCTCGCGAACTGTGCCGGGTTCGGTATCTTTGACCATACGGAAAACATCGATACCGATATCCTGACCAACATGATCGATCTGAACGTCACCGCGCTCGTCGCGCTGATCTCCTATACCCTCCCGTATATGAAAGAAGGCGGCAGGATCATGAACATCAGTTCCTGCGCGGGATTCCAGCCGATCCCCTATATCAACTGCTACGCCGCGACCAAAGCGTTCGTTACCAGTTACAGCCGGGCTCTTCGGGAAGAGCTCAGATATCGTGGGATCCATGTGCTGACGGTCACTCCTTTCTGGACAAAGACCGCTTTCTTTGACCGCGCGATCGACCAAGACAAGGAAAAAGTCGTCATCAGCTACGCGGCTATGTATGACCCAGCTAAAGTCATGAAGAAAGCGATCCGGGACCTCTACCGCGGCAGGGAGTTTTCCTGCTACGGACTGGTCAACAACGGACAGTGGCTGCTCGTCCGGCTCCTTCCCAAAAAGCTGGTCATGTCCATCTGGATGAAATCACAGAAACTAAGTGGCACTCCGCAGATCCGTTAACTGAAATGGCCCGGGGAAAACTACCCCCGGGTCCTTTTTCGTATTTCAGCATATTACAATAATCTCTGGTTTTTCTCCCGATCCAGCCGGAAATCGACCGACCGCTTCAGGTATTCCAGATACTCTTCATCCCGGCACATCGCCTTGCCGGGGCTGTCGGAAAGCTTCGCCACGGCCCGGCCGTTGACGCTCTGCAGCTTGATGACGATGTTCAGCGCTTCTTCCTGTGTATCGTTGGAACAGAACGTCCCGATCCCAAAGGAAACCTTTACCTGTCCGTTGAAATAATCAAAGAGCGCCTGCGCGCGGTCAAAGTCCAGACTGTCGCTGAATAAGAGCAGCTTGGTCTTCGGATCGACGCCGTATTTATGATAGTGACTGATCATCTTTTCTCCCCAGATATAGGGATCGCCTCTGTCATGGCGTACGCCGTTGAAGTTGTTGACCATCGCGCGGTTGAAGTCCAGCAGGAACAGGTCGGTGGTCACTGTATCGGTCAGCGCGGTACCGTTATCACCGCGGTATTCATCGTACCAGTCTTCCAGCGCGTAATGGTTCGTATACGCCAGCGGAATAGAATCGATCCCCTGATACATCTGGACGAATTCATGCGCGTAGGTACCGATGGGTTTCAGACCGTACTTCATCGCGTAATATACATTGGAAGTACCGATCAGGTTCTTCGTTTCCTCGGCGAAACGCCGGATCACTTCTCCTTCCCATTCACGGGAAAGGCGACGGCGGCATCCGAATTCCGCGAAGGAGAAAGTATACCTGCCACTCTGAAAGTCCCTGATCTTCTGATCCAGTCTTTCCCTTGCGGACGCAAGCAGTTCCTCATAATCATATTTCAGCCGGAAATAGACTTCATTGATGATCTCCAGAAGATAGATCTCGAACTGCATCGCGGAGAAAAGCGGTCCCCGGACGATGACTGTCAGTTCTCCCTGCTCGGAAAGCCGTGTCTCCACGTAGTCCCGGATAGGATGCCAGAGCCGCAGAAATTCAACATAGTCGTTTTTGATGAAACGAATGCTTCGAAGGTAATCCAGCTCTTCTTTCTGAAATTTCAGAGAACATAAATGATCGATCTGCTGGTTTATCTCATTGAACATGGCCTTCGTGAAGGTGACGCCTTCGTTCCGGCACTTGAAAAAGTATTCACCTGAAAGATCGGTGTGCTTATGAAAGATCACCTGATCCATATTGAACTTGTAAAGATCCGTATCCAGCAAAGATAGAATGATCGGCTGAAGCTTCATTGTGATACATCATCTCCTGTCAAAAAAGGTAATATTTCGATCGGAACCATGGATCCGAGCTCTTCTCTCAGTTTTCTGATCTCAAGGATCCTTTCCCGGACAGCGGAGGATGAAATGAACTGCATCTCATCCGGCGAATCGATCAGCGTGATATATGGCGCCAGAGAGGAAAGGTACTCATCCTCACGGATCAGCCGGACGATATCATCTCCATTTCTTTTCAGACAAACGATACCGAATTCTTCCGCGATCTGACGCACATACATCCAGCCATGCTCCAGTTCCGGAAGCTTATCCGAGCCAAGAAGAAGACAGCAGTCTTTGCCCTCCTCCCGAAGCGCGCAGAGTGTTTCATAGGTCCTTGGCTGTTTTTTCTGACGGATCTCACCGTCATATACTTCCATCCATGGCCTCTCTTCCGCGATGCTCTGCAGCATCCGCAGCCGCTTTTCATCCGGATAGACCAGGTTCTTCCCCTGTTCATCCCGGATATATAGCATTTTGGACGGAACAAAGATCACTTTGTCCCGTCCTGTTTTTGCTCTGGCCAGTTCCGCCAGATTGATATGCGCTTTCGTCGGGGGATTGAATGCCCCGAAAAAAGCCAGATATGTCAACAAATCAAATATTCTCCTTATCGGTATTTCCGAAGGGGTCAAGCTTCACGGGCATCCTGCGTTTATGCATGTTGGCCCGTTCTTTGTTCCGGATCTTCTCGTCGATCGCTTCATCACCGCAGGTGCCGAAACGGATATACTGATGGATATCCGCGTACTTCAGGCCAAGACGCTGTTCATCACTTTTGCCGGAAAGCCCGTCAGCCGGTGTTTTCTGCACCAGTTCCTTCGGAAGTTCTTCCATCGTCAGACCTACTTCCACGACCTCCACGCTGGTCAGTTCGCCCAGCAGGGAAAAATCGCAGGAAGTATCACCGTCCTTCGTACAGTAACCGACAGTCGCTTCCGACAGATTGCCGGTCCCGACGAGACGTGCTCCCAGTGCCTGCGCGATATAGCGAAGCGTAGTCATACGAAGACGCGGTCCGACGTTGAAATCACTTTCCTGACTGAACGGGACACTGAATTCATCCGGGCCCGCCGTACTGTAAAGCTGATCCGTGACTTCTTTCAACGCCTGATGGATCTTTCCGATATTGGCGGTACGTTTCTGAATTCCAAGTACCTCACAGACTCTCCGGCTGTCCGCGATATCCTTCTGCTGCCCGTCCGGCATCATCACACCGTACACGTTCTCTTTTCCGAGAGCCCGTGCGCAAAGCGCCGCGCTGACGGTCGAATCCTTGCCGCCGGAGATCCCTATCACGACCCGGGAGAACCCCTGCCTTTCGGCAAGGGTCCGGATCTCCCGGATCAGATTGTCTCTGACCTGTTCAGCGTCAAACTGATATTCTTTCACACTTATACTCCCATGTTCGCCGGTCCGGTAAGCGGCGCGGCACTGTACTTGCTGACGCGCTCATCCCGGATCACGCCCTGGTAATTCAGACCGAACGCGAAATCATATTTATTGCCGGCAGTGTCCGTATAGCACTCCATATCTCTCGGGGTGTCTTCCGCCTGTTTCTCGACGTCATCCATATCTTTCGGCATCTGCATGGGAAGAAGTCCCGAAGGTTCTGCCTTGCCGGCCGCGATCGCGACCAGTGCTTCGGAAGAAGCTGTTCCGCCGCCGTAGTTGGAAGGCATCGAGAAAGTGACCATGATCGCGTCTACCGCCGGTTCGAACTCATAGAAGCACATCGGCCGTCCGGTAAACATCGCGACCACGGAAGGTACGCCGAGCTTCTTGGCTTTATCCGCCATATCCAGGATCTGATCGAGCTGTTCTTCATTCGTCGTCAGTGCTTTTCTTCCGAAGTAACTGCGGTTTTCTTTTGTTCCGTCGGGAAGTCTGTCACCGGCGATCGAAACCTTGCGAACGAACGGTCCGTCTGCCACATACGGTCTGTACTGGCGGGTCAGCGGAACGAACTCGTGATCTTCATTTCTGCCGTCCTGCGGGAAGGAATTACCGGGTTCTTTCGCCGGGATCAGGATCATATCGATCCCTTTCAGTTCTTCCAGGCTCAGTCTTTCGACGTTCGCGCCGTCCACACGGTCGGTGATGACATCAAAGTATTCCTTTGCCATATCCAGGCTGATCGGATAAGAGACTTTTGCGTCGGAAGTAACGACACCGCGCACGTGATCCATCTCTTTGTGCGGTGCTTCGTAGATCGCAGGCATATAGACTTTCATCCGGCCTTCTCTCGGACGGATCGCGCCGTTCTCATTCTTGATCATAACGACCGCTTTGATCTGAGCTTTCAGCGCTTCCGCCTGTTTATCCGCACTGTCGACATCCGCCAGGGCTTCTTTCTCCATCAGATAGGGATTCTCGAACATACCGGTCATGAAATATCCCTGCAGCAGACGCTGCGCGGAAGTCGCGAAGGCTTCGTCCATCTTTTCCTTGCCGACCTTCTCACAGCCCCAGGCATACGCGTCCATCAGTACCTGAGGATTCGAACATCCGCCCATCTGATCGACGCCGGCCATGATCGCGATGAAAGCTCTCTCGCCCGGTGTGGTGTTCGGATCTTCGATCACGCCCTGTCCCCAGCCGCATGAACGTTTGCCTTCCGCCTTGCCCTCGTTCAGGACCATCCAGTCGGTACAGACGACGCCGGTATAGCCGTAACGCTCTCTGAGGAGTTTCTTGATCTTATATTCAGAGAAACTGGAGCCTACCGGATCGCCAAGGGATCCGTCATCTGAGAAGGCCGCGGTGTAGGAGCTCATGATCGCCGCCGCCGATTTCGTCTTGCCCGCCAAGCTGAACGCACCGTCTACGAAAGGCACCATCAGCGCTTCGAAATTGTTGTTCGGGTAAACTGCGTATTTGCCGCCCTCCAGATGCGCTTCACGGCCGCCTTCCGAAGCGCCTTCACCGGTCCAGTGCTTGGCCATGGCCGTCATGGAATCCTTGCCCCAGCCAAGATCATTGCCGTTCTCGTCATAAGTGCTCTGCAGGCCGTCGCAGAAAGCCCTTACCATGTCTCTGGAAAGTGCCGGATCCTCACCGAAAGTACCGCTGTTTCTGAACCAGCGGGGTTCTGAGGAAATATCCACCTGCGGTGCCAGGAAGCAGGCAATGCCCAGATCACGAAGCTCTCTGGACTGGCATTTGGCTGATTCCCAGGCCAGTTCCGGATCGAAGGTCGCCGCAAGACCAAGGTTCCCCGGCCAGTCGGAAACGCCCTGTCCGTTTCGGGGATCGGACGCAAAGTAGCACGGAATACCAAAGTCTTTGCCTTCCACGTATTTCTGCATGTTGTTGGCCCAGGCGATCTGGATCTCATCCGGGATCCCGCCCATACCGCATGAATTCAGCACGCTCCTAAGGTGCTGATTCAGGAATGTTTTCTGTTCTTCGTTCACTTCTTTCGTTATGTTGAACTGGTGAGCCGAAAAACACATCAATCCGGCTACCTGCTCGATCGAAAGCCGTTTGGCGAGATCATCTGCCCTCTCTTCCGGTGAAAGCCGCCAGTCTTCATAAGGAAGAAGCTCTCCCGTCTTGGCCAGATCCTTAAAGGCGAATCCGTCTTTCTCGATCAGACTGATGCCAGAATCGGGACAGTAACCGAGTGTTTTTCCGCCTTCATTTTCCACTAAGTTGAAACCGTACTCTGTCTTTTTCTCATTCCACATACACGATTCCTCCAATGATAGGATTTGACTTGATTTACCTTCAAGTATAAAGCAATTTTACCCTTGGGTCAATCCAAAAACAAAAGATAAAAAACCCCATAAAGGGCTTTTAAGTTCGTGACAGATATGGTATAATTCAGGTAATATCATGCAGAAATATGCTCTGCGACTAACAGGAGGAATCATTATGGCAAAACTGAAAATCGGTTTCATCGGCTGTGGCGGTATCGCTAATCAGAAACATTTCCCGGGCATGCAGCAGCAGGCTGAAAAGGGCCGTGTTGAGCTCGTCGCTTTCTGTGACCTTATCCCGGAAAGAGCTGAAACAGCGGCCAAGAAATACGGCACCCCCGATGCAAAGGTCTATACAGATTATCGTGAACTTCTGGCAGACCCCACGATCGATGCTGTCCACGTTCTGACCCCCAACAATGCTCATTGCGAGATCACCGTTGCCGCTCTGGAAGCCGGCAAACATGTCCTCTGCGAAAAACCCATGGCTGCTACCGCTGCCGAAGCACTGAAAATGATCGAAGCCCGTGATCGTACCGGCAAGATGCTGACGATCGGCTATCAGTATCGTCATTTCAACGCCAACTATGTTGCAAAGAAAGTTATCGATGAAGGCTGGATCGGCGATGTCTACTATGCGGAAGCTACTCTGCTCCGTCGCCGCGGCGTTCCCACCTGGGGCGTATTCACCGACAAATCCAAACAGGGCGGCGGTCCGCTGATCGATATCGGTACCCACGCACTGGATCTGACTCTGTGGATGATGAACAACTACGAAGTCGAATATGTCGTCGGCACCAGCTTTGAGAAACTCGGAACCCTTCTGGATCCTTCCGTACAGGGCCAGAACAACTTCCGCGGCGATCCCGATCACTGGGACAACACCACCTACGATGTTGAAGACTCCGCTGTTGGCCAGATCAAGATGAAGAATGGCGCTGTCATCAATCTGCGTGCTTCCTGGGCTATCAATATGGCTGAGGATCGCGGCGCGAACGGCCAGGCTCACACCATGCTGGCTGGTACTAAAGGCGGTCTGGACACCTTCACCGGTCAGGTCCGTCTGAACCACATCGTCGGCAACGAAATGGCCACCACCATGGTCGGTAAAGTCGTTCCGAACTTCCTGCCCGGATTCAGCCAGGGACCGGCTCCTCTGAGCAAAGAGCACGAGATCTGGGTCACCGCTCTGGAAGCGAACGATCCGTCCAAACTGTTTGTTACCGCTGAGCAGGCATACACTGTCACCAAGATCCTTGACAGCATCTACTACTCCAGCAAATACAACAAACCGGTCTACTTTGACGAAGCCGGAAACCCGATCTTCGATTAATCCTCATTTTCTCTGCTTATTGCAGACCAAACAAACACAAAAAAGGAGCCTTCGCGGCTCCTTTTTTATTGCTGTGTATATGGGATGGTCAGTTTTTCGAGCAGTGCCGTCACTTCATCGTAAGTCGCTTTGATCGCATGATCATCCGTTAAGGTAACGGTCATCTGATCGGTATAGTCCTTCAGAAGCGCTTCCTCCAGTTCCTGAAGACTGAGTTCGTTTCCTTCATATTCGATCTTGTCTTCCCGGATCACGATCTCCAGTACATCGTCTTCTGTTTTTGCCGGATTTTCGCTCTCTGCGGCTGTTGATTCAGCCGGAGTGGCTGCTTCCTCCTGAGTTTCGGAAGCATGACTGGTCTCCTGAACAGTGGATGATTCTGCCTGAGAAGGCTGAACACCGGGCAGAGCGATCAGATCCTGTCCGATCCCAAGTCCGTAATAGCCGCCGCCCATAAGCGCCGCGAGGACCAGAACGGCTCCTACTGTTTTCGCGCCTGTATGGCGGTTTCTTTTTTTCTGCTTTTGAGGTTCTCTTGTTTCGTCTGCCATGTTTCTTCTCTCCTTACTATGTTATTTATTGACTGATATCCAGTTCCATCAGACTGAGCGCCAGATCCATGTCCCCGGCTGTTGTCTTGATTTCCTGAATCAGTGATTCGATCATCTGATACTCGACCTGATAGATATTCGAACGGTCGTATTGAAAGACGATGAAAACAGCGTGCTTTTCATTTTCGGAAAGATCCTGAAGGATCATGGATCTGAGTTTGTTGGAAACGTAGGTCTCATTCCCCCAGGTATAGGGGGTGGAATCTGAAGCGCCGTCCCGGATCTCCCGGATGATCTTATCATCATCCGCGCGGATCGTGATCACAAGCGATTCATCCAGTACCAGATCCTGTGTCATCAACTGTCTTTTCAGCTGATCGTTTTCCTCCTGAACGATGCCAAGCTCTTTCCATGCATGATCCAGTGAAGCCTGAAGGTCTTCCACTTCTTCCTGCAGAGAATCAGCTTCCTGCGCCGTGATTGCCTGCTCATCCATTGCCTTGGCCGTCTGTGCCCTGGCCTGAGTCAGCAGAACGAAGATCATGATCAGGATGACATCCAGCAGTGATGTCAGTTCGATAAAGATTTCACGCCGTCTCACTTTTCGACTTCCTCACGGATCAGTTTTCTGCGGTCCAGCAAAAGCGCCACGTTTTTGTCGTTGTCTTCGATACGGGAAGACAGGAATCCGTCCAGAAGCTTAAAGATGATCGCAAAGACAAGACCCCAGAAAGTGGATGTAAGCGCCGCAAAGAAATTCTGCGTCATGTCAGCCATATCGGCCACCATGGGAAGCAGAGATACAACGGTCCCCAGGATCCCAAGCAGAGGAAATATCGAAGTGATGTTGGCAAAGATCGTATAGAAGGCTTCCGAGTTTTTCCGAAGCGCTACGACGGATCCTTCATCGATTTTCCGAAGTTCTTCCGCCAGTTTATCCGGATCTTCTGTATGAGACGGGATAAAAACGATCTTATGCAGCTGACGGTACAGTTTCAGTGTACGTTCTCTGGCGATATAATAAAAACCGGCATTCAGAACAGCGGTAAGGAAGATCAGAATGTCAAAACCGAACAGATTCTGCCAGATGACTTTCCAGACAGACATAGGACTTCCCCCTTTCTAAGACATATCGGAGATCGCGGCAAAAACCTCACCGATCGGATCGTTGATCTCCAGATCATTGTCCGGATCCAGCCGGTAATACAGTCTGGCTTTATTGATGATGACCAGGTGTTTGCCCCGGAAATAATGGACATAGGAAGCGGCAGGATAGACCGTCAGAGAGGTCCCGCCAATGATCAGCATATCCGCGTTTCGGATCGCCTGGATAGACTGCATGACCGCTTCGTCCGGCAGGGATTCCTCATAAAGTGTGACTTCCGGGCGGATGATACCGCCGCAGTCACAGTGTGGGATCGCTTCTTTCGAATCATAGATCGCGTTCTCCGGATATCTCTTATGGCAGCGCATGCAGAAATTGCGCTGGGTCGAGCCATGGATCTCAAAGACCTTCCGGCTGCCGGCCCGCTGATGCAGACCATCGATGTTCTGTGTCACGATCCCGATCAGTTTGCCCTCATTCTCCAGCCGGGCGAGATACCGGTG
>JAFZQZ010000099.1 GCA_017620135.1 Bacillota bacterium | reverse complement strand
ACCATCCCGCTCAGAAGAAACCAGTTGTATCAGATGCGGACAGTGTCTGACAGCCTGTCCTGTTCACCTGGAGCCTTTCAGACTTTATGAAGCGCTTCGGAAGGATGATCTGACTCTTTTCAAAAAACTGAACGGAGATCTGTGTACCGGATGCGGCTGCTGCAGTTATGTTTGTCCCGCGAAGCGGGATCTGACAGAGATCATTTCAAAGCGGAATCGGCAGCCTGAAGGAACGGAGGAGAAGTCATGAGTATTGGTGTTCTGTATCCGTCAAAAGCGCCGCATATCCGAAATCCAAGGACGACATCGTCCATGATGCGGGACGTCCTCTTTGCGCTGATCCCGCTGGTCATTTTCGCGACTGTTTATTTTGGCGTCCGTGTTTTACTGATCGTGACGCTTTCCGTCCTGAGCGCTGTGCTTTCCGAATTTGCTTTTGAGTTTCTTCTTCACAGAAAAATAACGATCGGGGATTTCAGCGCCGTCGTCACAGGTCTTATCTTCGCGTTGATGCTGCCTGTTACAGTCTCCTGGTGGATCCCGGTCCTGGGACCTGTGATCGCCATTACAGTTATAAAGCAGGCATTTGGCGGAATAGGAAGAAACCCGTTTAATCCCGCCTTGTTCTCCAGATGTCTGATGATGCTCGTTTTCCCTGGGATCATGCGGGCATTCGAGATCGACGCGGTCAGTGTTCCGACCCCGCTTTTCGCCATGACTGAAAACGTGAAACTGCTTCCCGGTCTGATGTCCTGTTTTCTGGGTGTCATTCCCGGTTCGATCGGCGAGACATCCTCCTTGCTCATCTTACTTAGCGGAGGATACCTGATCGTACGCGGAGTCATCGATTTCAGGATACCGCTTGCCTATCTGGCTTCGTCTTTCATCCTCAGTTATGCGCTTGGAATGGATGGCCTGTATCAGCTTGTCACAGGAGGTATTATGTTCGCCGCTTTCTTCGTGGCAACGGATCCGACTACCTCTCCCATGCTGCCTGCGGGAAAATGGATCTATGGACTTCTCTGTGGGGTCCTGACGATCCTGATCAGAAAATATACCGGTTTCCCTGAGGGGATCTGCTTCGCGGTTTTGCTCATGGATCTTTCCAGATATCCGCTGGACCGTTTGCTGCTCCCTCGTGTATACGGTATGAGAAAAATATAAAGTTCAAAGCCTGTACCGCCTTCTGATAGACTCACGTTTTATCAAGGAGGCAAATATGAAACAAAAGAAACACGATCTGACGATCAAAGATCTCCCGCTTTCCGAACGTCCTTATGAGATCCTGGAAAAGCGGGGAGCAGAAGTACTGATAGACGCACAGCTGCTCGCGATCATTCTGAAAAGCGGGACAGCCGGCGAATCTTCCGTCACGCTTTCCACCCGGATCCTGGGAGAACTCAACAAATACGATCAGGATCCGCTGATCGCCCTGACCCAGATGCCGCTCACGTCGCTTCGTGAATTTCGCGGTATCGGACGTGTGAAGGCGATCGAGATCCAGGCAGTCCTGGAGATCGCGAAACGGATCAGCGGAAGGATGATCGCCGACCGCAAAGGGCTCACCACACAGGATGTAGCTGATATCTATATGGATACGATGCGCTTCTCACAGCGAGAGTGTGCGTGGGCCTGTTATTTCAACGTCAAAAACGCGATGATCGCTGAACAGTTCCTGGGATATGGGAGTTTGCACACCGTTCTGGTGGATTTCAGCCAGGTATTTAAAAAAGGTCTTGAATGCGGCGCATACAAATTTGTACTGCTGCACAATCATCCGAGCGGCGATCCGCGGCCGAGCCGTGCGGACTGTGAGCTTACATACCATCTGGAAGAAGCGGGACAGATCATGAATATACCGCTGGCAGATCATATTATTATCGGAGATAAGACTTATTATTCGTTCGCGGAGGACGGAAAGATATTACAGGAGGATACAGAAGGTGAAACGGGGACTTGCGATCGATCTGGGGACAGCGAATACACTGGTTTATTATAAAGGTGTCGGTATCGTCATCGATGAACCATCCGTAGTCGCGGTCAATAAAGAAACACATGAAGTACTGGCGGTCGGTGAGGAAGCCAAGCAGATGATCGGCCGGACACCGGAGAATATCGAAGCTGTTCGTCCCATGAAGGATGGTGTGATCGCTGATTATCAGGCCACACGTGCCATGCTGGAATACTTTATTCATAAAGTGATCAAGCAGGGTTTCTTATTCAAACCGGATCTTGTCATCTGTGTACCTTATGGCGTCACGGAAGTGGAGAAGAGGGCGCTTATGGATATCGCGCTGAAAGCCGGGACCAATGAACGCGGGACCTATCTGATCGAAGAGCCTATGGCTGCGGCGGTCGGCGCGGGACTGCCGGTCGAAAGACCGGAAGGCTCCATGGTAGTGGATATCGGCGGAGGGACCACCGAGGTAGCGGTGATCTCTCTCGGAGGTATCGTTTGCAGCCGCTCCCTGCGCGTTGCCGGTGACGCTGTCGATCATGCCATCGAATCCTATCTTCAGAAAGCCGGCGGTATGCTGATCGGAGAGAGAACAGCCGAGCAGGTCAAGATCTCGATCGGATCCGCTTATGTGGATGACAAGACGATCGAAGAAAAAATGACGATCAAAGGACGGGATGCGTTAAACGGAATGCCAAAGACCATGGAAGTGACCAATTTCCAGATCGCGGAAGCCATTTACGCACCGATCCGTGAGATCATCGACGCGATCCTTTCTACACTGGAACTGACGCCGCCCGAACTTGCGGCAGATATCTATGATCATGGGATTTATCTGACCGGCGGCGGCGCGATGCTGAAAGGACTTCCGACGATGATAGAAAAAGCGACAGGTCTTCATGTTGAGATAGCGGAAGATCCGCTGGAATGCGTCGTCAGAGGGACCGGTATGGTCCTGGAGGCCCCCGATCAGTTTCAGCATATCCTGTTGCCCGTCAGAATGAAATCAATGGAGTAATCAATCACACATGTCACCAAAGAAGAACCGTAAGCTTTGGATCGGGATCGCCCTGTGTGTAGTTCTGCTTGTTCTTACCGGCATTCTCGGCAGAAGATTTCTGTTCGTCCGGTCAGGACTTGGTACCGTCTTTTCTCCTGTATCCGGTGCTTTTTCAGATTTTGGCGAGTGGCTGGATGATCATCTCAGAGGACCGTCTTCAAGGTCGGCTCTCCTGGAAGAGATCCAGGTACTGAACAAACGGATCGAAGAGCTGGAACAGGAAAACCGTCTTCTTCAATCTCAGAACAGACGGGCCAGAGAACTGGAAGAACTCTATCAGATGAATTCCGATCTGCGAAGTTATCCTCAGATCGCGGCAGACGTGATCGGTCTTTCTCCCAGCAATTATTATGATCTTCTGATCGTGGATCGGGGAAGACTGGATGGTATTCAATCATATATGCCGGTCACCGCGGGTGGTGGCCTGCTCGGTTATGTCTCGACCGTATATGATTCATGCTGTGAGATCACTTCGATCATCGCTTCAGACAGTGTCGTTTTCGGACAGATCAACCGACCGGGCGGGGCACTTGTCAAGGTAAACGGTTCCGGCCTTATCCTTACATCCACCGGGCGGGTGATCGAGGAAAGTTATCTGAAGATCGAACTGGACGAATCCTGCTCGGATATCGCTGTAGGAGACGAGATCGTGACTTCATCGCTCAGCGATGTCTATCCGCCGGGTCTTTCTATCGGTTATGTCACAAAGATCGGCGAAGCCGACGGTGTTTATATCGCCTATGTCAAACCAACGGTCGACCTTTCCCAGGTCGATATGGTACTGATCCTGACCGAGGTGAAGCAAAACACGATGCCAAAGGAGCAGGAGCCGTGACCACGATCATCGATTGTCTGGTCGGGCTTTTGATCCTGATCTCGCAGGCTACCTGGATGCATCATTTTTCCATTCTTGGAGTCATACCCAATCTGGTGGCTGTCTGGGTAGTCTATGTCGGTTTTATGAACGGTAAAGATAAAGCTCTGATCACAGGGCTGTTGATCGGTCTCATGCAGGATATTCTCTTCGGCCGGTTGATCGGTCTGTTTGGTCTTGTTTATTTGCTGCTGGGAACAGTGAGCGGAATACTGGCAGTCGATGTCGATCATTCCAGACTCCTGTTTCCCAGTCTGATCGCTTCGGCCGCGACCCTGATCCTGGGTATTCTTCAGCTTCTGATTTTCCGGGTCGCTCCGGGACAGATCGGCTTTCTAACCGGTCTTCGATGGTATGTTTTACCGGAACTTCTGTATACAGCCGTTCTCTCTGTCCCGATCTATGCCATCTATTATGGCCTTCACATTCTTTTCGGGCGGCTCAGACGCAGAAAAGTCCAAAGGAGGATCGTATGAAAGAATTATTGATCCGCCTTTTTCAGGTACTGACAGATCGGATCATGTGGATCAGTCTGATCCTCATCGCGCTTTTTGCCGGTATCCTGGTCTCTCTTTATCGGATCCAGATCAAAGACAGGGATCACTATGTGGAACTTGCCTCTGAACAGAAAAAAGAGACTCAGTCCTATCAGATCACAAAGACGGTCCCACGGGGCAGTATCTATGATCGAAACGGGAATCCTCTCGCGCTCAACGTGGAACATGATTCTTTATTCTATATTCCGGCCGCGGAAAACGAAAATCTCGCGGCTTCCCTTACTGAACTGATGGATCTTTTCAGCCGTTATCAGATGGATTTTTCGATCGATCAGGTCTTCCCGCTCCTTTATTCTGAGAAAGACGGCTTCAGTTTTCATCCGGCCTTCGATGAACGCTACAACGAGATCAATCACTGGAATTTTCTTGCGGAAGTCTATAATACCAGCCGTGATGAGCTGACGGAAGAACAGAGGCGAACTAACGCAAAAGACGCGTTTATGCATCTGTATGAAGAGACGTTCGGTTTTGCGCCGACGGATGATATGGAACTTGCCGTCCGGCTTTGCAGTGTTTATTACGCTGTCTTTTCCGGTCGTTTTGATCCGGAGATCCCGATCCGCCTCGCCATCGATATTCCTGAAGAAATGATGGTAAGGATCCTCGAAAGACCGGACCTTTATAAAGGTTTCTTTGCCCAGAAAGAGTATGAAAGGATCTATCCGGAAGGATATCTGTTCGCTCATATCGTCGGTTACGTCGGACGTATCTCCGAAGAGGAGATCGAGGAATACGCCGACATGGGACTGGAGTATCCTCCCAACGCGGTCGTGGGAAAGAACGGGATTGAACAGGCCTATGAACAGACACTCGCGGAAGGAAACGATGTTTATCTGACGATCGACCGTGATTTTCAGGAACAAACGTATCTGGCGCTGGAGAAGCAGATCCGGCAGCTTCTTATCGCGAAAATCGAATCAGAATCCAAGGAACCGTTTGAATCGTACACGCTTCGTGATGTATTCGCTTCGATGATCGGGAATCGGATATTCACGGAAAAGATGCTGTCTTCCGGTGAATTCTGGATGACCAGCTACCGGGAAACAGCTGATGACGCGGCTCAGACATTCGCGGAAGAACTGACGGATGCAATCATGGAAAACCTTCCTGTCAAGGCATATTCCGAAACACTCAAGGCCATCTACGATCTGATGATCACCAACATGCGGGACGAAGGCAGACTGTCTTATCAGTATCAGAAGGACGATGCGTTCTATGAACCGTACGCAGCGGGAGAGAAAGGTGCCTATGATCTTTTTTCTCACGCGCTCGATCATCAGTATATCCCGCTGGATGATTTCGGACTGAATTCGGATATTCCCAAGGAGACCCTGATAGAAAAAATCGTAGAGTTCGAGATCAAGGAATTGAGTGCTTCAGAAGCATACAGACTGCTGGTTTGCCAGCGTATGATCCAGGACGGATGGTTTTTTGAGAATGAAATGATCCTCCTTCTGTATGAACAGCAGATCCTGATCGATACAGACGGTCTTTTGACAAAGCTTCAGAATGAAGAGATTACGGCAAAAGAACTGATCCTTTCGAAGATCAGGGAAGGGCAGCTGACGCCTCAGCAGATCGCGCTGGATCCCTGCAGCGGTTCCGTCGTCGTCAGTGATCCTTTCTCCGGAGAGATCCTTTCGATCGTCAGTTATCCTTCCTATGATCCGATGCGTTTTATGACTGATGATGATTATTACAATCAGATCGTCCTTGACGTGACCGGGCCCCTTTCTTTCCGTGCGGTATTCGAGTCCCGTGCGATCGGTTCCACATACAAGATGTGCACAGCGATCACCGCGCTGGAACTCGGCGTGATCGACGAAAAAACAAAGATCCATGACGATTACACGTTTCCTTATGTCAACAGCGCGGATCATCCGGCCTGCTGGTCTTCCGTCAGCCACGGAGATATTACGGTCGCGCAGGCGCTGGATCATTCCTGCAACTACTTTTTCTATCAGCTCGGTTATCTCCTGAGCGAGCCGGATCAGAACCATCAGTTCGATGACGATATCGGACTGAAGAAAATGGCAAACTATGCCAAGATCCTCGGACTTGCGACGCCGACACAGATAGAAATAGGAGAGACGGTTCCGACTACATCCACCATCGACGCGGTCCGATCTTCGATCGGCCAGGGAACAAACGCGTTTTCTGCCGCGAATATCAATCGATATACCTGTACCCTGACCAACGGCGGCACCGTCTACAACCTCTATCTCGTCGATGAAGTCAAAAGCCCGAACGGAAAAACGCTGTATCGCGCGCAGGGAGAGATCGATCACGAAACGGAGATCAGTGATAACACGCTTCGTATCGTCAAAGCCGGCATGCGGCTGGTCGTGACGGACGAACACAAAGAAGAGTTCGAGGTCCTGGAAAAACTGAATATTCACGCGGCAGGAAAGACCGGAACTGTCCAGGAAGCGGAAGATCGTCCCGACCATTCTCTTTTCACCGGTTATACCACCATTGAAGATCCGAAAATCGTCGTGACAGCCATGATTCCCTTTGGTGGAGGTTCTCATAACGCGATTCCGGTTTTTGTGGATGTTGTCCAATCATATTATGGGATTTTTCTTGACACACCTTGACATATAAGGTAAAATCAATACATCTATGTGTATTTGTGGAGGATATTTGTTGAATTCACACAAATCCAAGGGTTATCTGCTGATCGTTCCCATGGTCCTCCTTTGTCTGTGGGGGATCGTTATGGTCGGCAGCGCGAACGGATGGGTCTATCAAAGTGACAGTTTTTATATCGATCCTTTAATGATCCGTCAGTTCATAGGTTTTCTGTTTGGTCTTTGTATGATCATCGCGATCCGGTACTGCAGCTATGATCTTCTGAAACTGGCTGCTGTTCCTTTATACCTGGGATCGCTCGTCCTTCTTGTATTGGTGTTGTTTTACGGAACAGGCGCGGAGGAGGATGATGAGGTCCACCGGTGGCTGTATGTCGCGACCGATATTTCCGTGCAGCCTTCAGAGATCGCGAAAGTCGCGCAGATCCTGCTCTTTGCTACGTTATTTGATCGGTTACGGTCGAAGATCGATCGGTTCTGGCTTCTGATCATCCTGGTGGTATTAGCTCTCGTCCCGTTATTTTTGATTTACAAGGAACCTGATCTGTCCACCATGCTTGTCCTTTTTGCCCTGACAGCCGCGTGTTTTTATGCCTCCGGCATCTCAGGATGGTATATTCTGATCGTCGTACTGATCCTTCTGATCGGTGTTTTCTTTCTGTTTCAGGACGCGCAGAGCGATGCTCCAAGGATCCTGAATGAATACCAGGTCGAACGTATCATGGCCTGGCGTTATCCGGAAAGATATGCCCTGACAAGCGCCTATCAGACTGTTCAGTCCCGTATGGCGATCGGTTCCGGCGGTCTCTGGGGGAAAGGTCTGTTTCAAAACAGCGGTCTGGTTCCTATCGCGACGACGGATTTTATTTTCGGTATCGTCGGAGAAGAACTGGGCCTGGTCGGATGTCTGGTCATGATCGTTCTGTATCTGTTTCTCAGTATCCGTATTTTATGGATCGGCGGACACTCGGAAGATATGTTCGGAAAGATCATCTGTACCGGTACCGCTGTGATGATCGCGTTTCAATCGGCTGTCCATATGGGCGTTGCGACAGCTGTTTTGCCCAATACCGGATTGCCGCTGCCATTCGTCAGTTATGGTCTTAGTTCTCTGATCGCCAATATGACGGCGGTCGGACTGGTTCTTCGAATCGAAAAGGAGAACGTTACATCAGAAAGCAGGGGGTATTTTCTATGAATATCGGTCTGATTGCTCATGATAACCGCAAGGCTTTGATGCAAAACCTCTGTGTAGCCTATCATCATATTCTGTTAAAACATAAACTCCTGGCGACCGGTACGACAGGGCAGAGGATCGAAGCCGTGACCAATCTGCCCATTCAGAAACTGCTTTCCGGTTCGTTCGGTGAGCAGCAGTTATGCGCGCAGATCGATAATAACCAGATCGATATGGTGATCTTTCTTCGCGATCCGGAGAACAGAAAAGACAATGAACCCAATCTGTCCAATGTTCTCAAACACTGTGACGCGAACAATATCCCAGTCGCGACCAATCTGGCCAGTGCGGAGATCCTGATCCTGGCGCTGGATCGAGGCGATCTTGACTGGAGACTCATGTATCGGGAAGAGTGATTCAATGAAAGTTACGTTATCTGATCAACTGCTTCTTTCTGTACAGAAACCTGCCAGATATATCGGCGGGGAAGTCAATTCCGTACAGAAAGACTTAAAAGATATTCATACCCGTTTCTGCTTTTGTTTCCCCGATGTATACGATGTAGGAATGTGCCATCTGGGGCTGCAGATTATCTATCATGATCTGAATTCCTATAAAGGAGTCTATTGTGAACGCAGTTTTGCTCCCTGGCCCGATATGGAAGCATTGATGCGAAAACAGCAGATTCCTTTATATTCTTTAGAGACATTTACACCGCTGAAGGAATTTGACTTTATCGGGTTTACGCTTCAGTATGAGATGTCCTATACCAATATCCTGAATATGCTGGATCTGGCGGGGATCCCTCTCTATTCCAAAGACCGGACGGAAGATGATCCGCTCGTGATCGCGGGCGGCCCTAACGCCTACAATCCGGAACCTCTGGCTGATTTCATGGACCTTTATTACATGGGCGAGGGAGAAGTGGAATACGAACATCTCTTTGCCCTTTATAAGGAACACCGTGAAAAAGGCGGAAAAAAACGGGACTTTCTTCGGATCGCCGCGACTGGTCCTGGCATCTATGTTCCTTCCTTCTATGAAGTAGAATATGAGGACCATCCGGCAGCCGGGTGTGATCATACTCCGAGGATCCGGCAGGTCCGTCCGGTCTTTCCTGACGTTCCGGCGTCTGTTCGCAAAGTACTGGTCCGGAATATGGATGATATCGAATATCCGACGCATCCGATCATTCCGTATCTTCAGATCGTTCATGACAGGGCTGTCATGGAGATCTTTCGGGGATGTATCCGCGGATGCCGTTTCTGCAACGCAGGTATGATCTATCGTCCTGTCCGTATGAGAAGCAAGGAGAATATCCTGGACTGGGTCGATAAGGTACTTGCGGCTACCGGTTATGATGAACTTTCCCTGACCTCGCTCGCGTCCAATGATTACCCGGGACTTTATGAACTCCTGAAAACGATCCACGAGCGGTATCCTCATGTGAACGTTTCTCTTCCGTCTCTGCGTGTCGATGCTTTTTCTCTGGCACTGATGGAAGAACTCGGCGAGGGAAAGAAGAGCGGCCTGACTTTCGCGGCGGAAGCCGGGACACAGCGGCTGAGAGATGTGATCAATAAAGGTATTACCGAAGAAGAGATCCTGGACGGTGTCAAGCTGGCTTTCCAGGGTGGCTGGGACCGAGTCAAGCTTTACTTTATGCTGGGCCTTCCCAGGGAGACAGAAGAAGATGTTTTCGGTATCTCCAAGCTGGCCTCCGATATCGTGCATGAATGGTATCAGCTTCCCAAAGAAGAGCGTTCCAGAGATCTGACCGTCACAGTCAGCACTTCGTTCTTCGTACCTAAACCGTTCACTCCTTTTCAGTGGTGTGCCCAGGCGGATTACGATACCTATATGAAGACCCAGCAGTTTCTGGATTCCAAAATACGAAACAAGAAAGTACAATACCGATGCCATGATGCCTTCTTAAGTACGCTGGAAGGCCTTCTGGCACGCGGTGACCGCCGTACGGGCGATCTGATCTATGCCGCCTGGAAAAACGGCTGCAGATTTGACAGCTGGTCAGATATGTTCGACGAAGCAGCGTGGAAGAAATCGATCGAAGAGACCGGAACAGAACTCGCCTATTATAACTATCGCGAAAGACCGGAAGATGAAGTCTTTCCCTGGGATCATATCGATATCGGTGTCACGAAGAAGTTTTTGTATCGGGAATTTGAAAGATCCAAACAGGGGATCGTATCGCCGAACTGCCGGGAGCAGTGCCTGGGCTGCGGTATTCGTCTGATCAACGATACCGGTGTATGCTACGAAAAAAGTGAGGAGATCCGGTGATGAATAAACAGGTCATTTATGAAAAATCCGGACGGCTTCGCTTCGTCGGCCACCTGGACTTTATGCGAACGATCCACCGAGCCATGAGAAGGGCAGATATTCCCCTGTCCTATTCACAGGGATTCAATCCTCATCCCCATATGAGCTTTGCCAGTCCTCTGGCGCTCGGATGGAGCGGTGAAGGAGAGATCATGGAGTTTCGTACGGAAACGGATATCTCGGATCAGGAAGTCATGGATCGGCTTTCCAAAGAACTACCCGAAGGTATTCGAATTCTTTCCTGCCGTACGATCCCGGATAAAGAACCGCCGATCATGGCAAAAATACAGGCAGCAGGATATCAGATCCTGCTGCCGGAAGACCGTGACTGGTCAGACGCGGTAGCAAAGTTCCTTGATCGTCCTTCGATCATGCTGAAAAAAATGGGGAAAGTCCGTGGAAGAAAACAGGAGATCGAAGTAGAAGTCAGGCCCTGGATCTATGAATGGAAAATGGAAGATCCCCATACACTCTCGCTGATCTGTGCCTGCGGCAGCGAGCAGAACCTGAAACCGGATCTTTTGATCAACGAACTGTATCAGCAGAGCGGCGAACTGGAGAAACTCAGATACGCGGAATCGATCTGCCGGACCGCTTTATATGGAAGAAAAGAAGGAAAACTGATCAACTATTCTTCTCCGGAGGCCTGAAATTCTTGAAAAAGCTATTATCTTACCGCGAAGACGGGCAGGAATACCTGGCGCTCATCGAAGATGACAGACTGGTCCGGTTCGAAAAGAAAACCGAAAGCTCGAAGACAAAATCGGTGATCGGCACGATCCTTCTGGGCCGGATCGAAAAAGTACTGATCCCGCTTCAGGCCGCCTATGTGGATATCGGTCTGGAGGAATCCGCCTTTCTCCCGTTAGACGGGAAGAATCTATCGGATTTTCCTGCAGGACTGGAGATGCCGGTACAGATCCAGAAAGAGAGGGATTCCTATAAAAAAACAGCCGTAACAGACAACCTGACCTTGCAGGGACAGTATGTCGTTTTGACTTCGTCCAATCGCCGGATCGGGATCTCGAAAAAACTGGCGGATCCTGATACCAGAGAACGTCTCGCTGATCTGGCAAAGCGTTTTCCTCTCTATGGAAAGACCGGCTATATCCTTAGGACGGAATGCGCGGAAGCGGATCCCGGGAAGATCCTGGCGGAAGCAGAGTATCTTTCCGATCAGTATCTTGAACTTGTCCGTAAGACGCCTTTTGCGTCTGTCGGCAATGTCCTGTTCGAGAAAGATTCTTTTTTCACTGACTTTATCCTGGATGAAGGTATTTCAACATTCGATGAGATCCTTTTTGACGATAAAAAACGGATGAACGATGCGCTGGATGAACTGAGAATTCGTCGGCTGAACCTGGATGAAAGCCGTATCCGTCTGTTTCAGGATCCCCGATGGGATCTGGATGAAGTCTATCATGTTCAGCATCAGCTGACGGAAGCGATGGTCCCTCAGGTGTTTTTACAGAATCAGGGATATTTGTTTATCGAGCAGACTCAGGCTCTTGTCAGTATCGACGTCAATTCCGGCAATCTTTCCGGACAAAAAAACAAGGAGAGGGCGGTAACGGATGCCAATCTCAGTGCGATTCCTGAAATCGTACGGCAGATCCGGTTACGCAACCTCTCCGGGATCATTCTGATCGATTTTATCAATATGACAAAAGAAGAAAACCGTGAACAGGTGCTTGAACAGCTTCGGAAAGAATTCCGGAAGGATAAGCGAAAAGTCACGGTTTATGGATTTACCCATCTGCAGTTATGTGAGATCACTCGGGAGAAGATGGGTCGTCCTCTCGAAGTCTGACATATTTCGCAGCGTTTCTCCGACGGTCGTCTTCCATTTGCGCGTAATGCCGACGGGTCGTATTGACGTCTTTATGGCCCAGGACATCCGCGACAAGGTAGATGTCACCGGATTCCCGGTATAAGGCCGTACCATAGGAGCTTCTGAGCTTGTGCGGTGAAATATGTTTCAGACCGATCACAGCTTCAGAGTATTTTTTGACGAGGTTTTCGACTGACCGAACGGTCAGTCTTTTTTTCTGCATCGACAGGAAAAGGGCGCCTTCATGGCCGGGGAGAGCAATGATCTGCTGACGGTCTTTCAGATAGGCTTTCAGCGCGTCTCGGACCTCCTGGCCGAAGTATACGACCGCTTCGTTTCCTCCCTTTCGAACGATGCGGATCCCGTTATTATTGAAATCGATATCCTTGATATCCAGACCTACGCATTCGGAAACACGGATCCCTGTTCCAAGCAGCAGCGTCATCAATGCGAGATCCCTTGATTTATTGGCTTTGTGGAAAGCCTGCTGCTGTTTGGTCAGTTTGTCACCGGATTCCACTTCATCCAGCAGGATCGCGATCTCATCGACATCGAGCTTGATGATCGCCTTTTCGTGGATCTTGGGAGTCGTTACCAGTTCCGCCGGATTGGATGGCAGAAGTTCCCGCCGATAAAGATATTTGAACATACTACGGACGGCCGCGATCTTCCTTGCTTTTCCTTTTTCTCCGTTGGCAAGTTCTTCCTGTGTCTCTGCGCCAATATAATACGTCACATAATCCAGAAATTCTTCCAGATCTCTTGGCCCAAGTTCTGAAAGATCTTTCAATGTGATATCTTTCATGCTGCGGTCTTTCAGCGAATCCCTCGTAGCCAGAAGAAAATGGAAAAAGATACGCAGATCCCTGGCATAGCCAAGTCTGGTCCTTTCGGCGGTCGTTGGTTCGATCCCCCGGAAATAATCACGAAGGAAGGGCGGCATATCCGCAAGAAGTTCCCTCAGACGCAGCGTATTGCGCTTTTTTTCTTCGTCATGATAGCTCATGGGTTAATTATCTCCTGTATGAAGAGGTCCGCGGTTCGGCACAAAATCCGAGTGCCATCCCGGAAGATCGGAATAACGGATCGCAGAAAAGATCCTGGTCGGGATCTCATAATCGACTTTTTTAAGCTGTTTTAATAAGTCTTCCATTTCACCGCGTTTGGTGATCCCGTTCACGGGACATGGATTATTGATGATCGGTAATTCGTTCTTGTTGCTGAAGTGGATGATCTCGCCCTCTGAAACATAGATCATCGGCCGGATGACCGTCAAATGGGACCTTGAAAGCTCTGTGACCGGCTGAAATGTGTTGATGCGTCCTTCATAAAGAAGGCTCAGCAGAAAGGTGTTGATGACATCTTCCTTATGATGTCCCAGAGCGACTTTATTGATGCCGTCCCTGGATAACTGATCATTCATCGCGCCTTTTCGAAGAGAGGCACAAAGCGCGCACGGATTGGCTTCCTTGCGGCAGTCAAATACGATCTCCTTAATTCTGGTGGGGATGATCGTATACGGAAGATCATTCGCCTCAAACAATCGTTTCAGCGGATCATAATCCGCGCCGAATCCAAGATCGACGGTATAAGCGCGAACAGAAAACTTTTTTGGATAGAAACGTTCCAGACCTTTTAACGCCAGCGCCAATGTAATGCTGTCTTTGCCGCCGGAAACAGAAGCAGCTACAAGATCACCGTCCTGGATCATCCGGTAATCGTCGACAGCGCGCCGGACATAGCTTAAGAGTCGTTGTCTGTCCATTTTTCGCTATATCTTTTCGTTAAACTTGCGTTTTGCGAATAGTTAGGTCTTTAGGATCCACTGTCACTCCATCAGACCAGATCCGCTCCAGATGGTAAAAAAGCCTGGCTTCCTTACTGAACACGTGTACGATGATCCTTCCGAAATCGATCAGGACCCAGGAACCTTCCTGATAACCTTCAACGTTTTTGGATTCACATCCAAGTTCAGCCAGACGATCCTGTACCTCATCGATCAGCGCATGTACATGATTGGGATTATTCCCGTGCGCGATCAGAAAATAATCTGCCAGGATCGAAATATGATGGATATCCAGGATCCGGATATCCTGACCCATTTTGTCATCCAGTGCCTGATACGCGGCTTCGGCCAGTTTCGCCGAGATCTGAAGATCCTGCTCTAAACTTATTTTATCTGTCTGTTCTGTCATGAATTACTGTCCTTTATTTGTTTTTCTTTTTTTAAAGGTATTTTAATAACCTGGTAATAATCGAGCGCTTCCATTGTCAGCGGATGGACCTTTTTCCCTTTACCAGCAACAAATCGGAATGTATGGGTCATAATATATAAAAGACCTTTATCGAGATCATCATATACCAGTTTTCTGGCTTCAGCAAGACCTTCGAACGACGGCCTGCCCGGTTCGATAAAATCAGCACAGTAAATGATCTTATCCATCAGTGTCATTTCAGGTCTGCCTGTCGTATGATAGCAGATCGAAGAAAAGACTTCCTCCGGAAGGAGCGAATACCGGTTCCTCGCCTCCACCGCTCCCGCAAACGCGTGAAGGATATTGGCATAATCCATCGTCAGATTGTACTTTTTGGAAAACGATTTTTTACAGATAGCCAGCTGCTGTTCAAGATCAAGGTTTTTGGCATTATCGTGAAGAAGTGCGGCCAGAGATGCCAGATTGGGATCCGCGCCGAACTTTCTCGCGAGTGTGACTGCTGTCTGTTCAACTCCCAGGGTATGCTGATAACGGCTTTTTTTCAGCCTTCCACCGATCCACTCGAGGATATCATTCCGATATCGTAAGTATTCCTGGTAGTCCATGGGTTTATTTTGTCGGAAGCTGGATCTTCGGTTCATCGGCACGGCGGTATAACACAAACCGTCTGCCGATCGTCATAACGATCTCGCTCTTTGTACGTCCGCTCAGCTTTTCAGCGCAATCAGCAACTTCGTCTTCACAGTTTTTCAGAACGTTGATCTTGATCAGTTCTCTGGCTTCCAGTGCGTCAGAAACGGCATCGACAAGTTCCGGTGTGACGCCGGCTTTTCCTACTTGAAAAACCGGATCCAGATCATGCGCCATCTTGCGCAAAAAAGCTCTCTGTTTAGGTTTCAGCATGCGTTTTCTCCTTTACTGTGTTCTCGCGTCAATGGAAGAAATCAAAGGCGATCCCGCCAATGTAGATCGTATCGCCCTCTTCGACTCCGTTTTGTTCCAGTGCGTCGATGATTCCGCGCTCTCTCAGGAATTTCTGGAAGAAGTCAAATCCTTTTTCTGATTCCAGATGGGTATAGCCAAGCATTTTATCCAGCACGGGACCGTATACTTCAAATTCATGATCCCCCGTTTTTTCGATCGTATAGCCTGGTCCGTTATCTTCCTGAGCGATCTCGAAGTATTCACGTTCAAAGATCACAGGCGCGGGATCCTGGGAGTCACGGATCCGAACGACTTCATCCAATAATTCACGAACGCCCTGTCCTGTAGCCGCGGAGATCGGAAAGATCCTGATACCGTGGTCTTCAGCGTAGGCCTGCAGTTCATCCATAAAGATCTCACTGTCCGGCAGATCGATCTTGTTGGCACCGATCACCTGGGGCAATCTGGCAAGATCTTCACTGAATATCTCGAGTTCATGATTGATATGTTCGATATCTTCCACCGGATCTCTTCCGTCGACACCGGCCGCGTCTACCAGATGGATCAGTACACGCGTTCTCTCCAGATGCTTGAGGAACTCATGTCCGAGACCTGCGCCGTCAGCCGCTCCGTCGATCAGCCCGGGAATATCAGCGATCACCAGTGTCTTTCCGTAACTTAACTGAACCACACCAAGCTGAGGTGTCAGTGTTGTAAATGGATAATCGGCGATTTTAGGTTTCGCGTTGGAGACACGGGAAAGAAATGTCGATTTTCCGGCATTCGGATACCCCAGAAGACCTACATCCGCCAGCACTTTCAATTCCAGGATCAGGTCCAGCTTTTTCCCCTCTTGTCCGGGCTGCGCGTATTGCGGGATCTGCATGGTCGAGGTAGCGAAATGCTGATTGCCTTTTCCGCCTTTACCGCCCTTCAGCAGGACTTCCCTCTGTCCTTCGGTTGCCATATCTACGATGATCAGACCGCTTTCCGCTTCTTTGATGATCGTTCCGACAGGTACACGAATGACCAGGTCTTCTCCCTTTTTCCCGAAACACCGATTACCGCTTCCATCCATGCCATTCTCAGCCTTGAAGATCCGATGATAACGGAAATCAGCGAGCGTATTGGCATCTGAAACAGCTTCAAAAATGATATCTCCGCCTTTTCCTCCGTCACCTCCGTCCGGGCCGCCGGCAGCTACGAACTTCTCTCTTCGAAAAGACGCACATCCGTTTCCGCCCTTTCCGGAAGAAACCGAGATCCTGGCTTCATCGATAAACATATAATCCTCCTAGTAAGAAAAACAGGCTTCAAAACACAGTTTGAAGCCTGTTCGATATCCATATCTTTGAGGAAGAGACGATCAGGCAGTCAGATCAGTCTTTCTCCTCTACAGGGTAAACGGAGACCTGCTTTTTGTCACGGCCTTTTCTTTCAAACTTTACACGTCCGCTTACCAGAGCGTACAGGGTATCATCCTTGCCGATACCGACATTGATACCGGGATGAATACGAGTACCTCTCTGACGATACAGGATATTTCCAGCCTTCACGACCTGTCCGTCCGCTCTCTTGGCGCCTAAACGCTTCGCTTCGGAATCACGGCCGTTTTTAGTGGAACCAACACCCTTCTTATGCGCGAAGAGCTGAAGATTCATCATTAACATGGTGTTTTTCCTCCTTTAATTCTGATCGATCGACAGTACCATGTACCCCGATCCGTAACTTTCGATGATAGATTCAAGTCCCAGGCGGAATGTCTCGAGAAGAAGCTGAGCTTCTTTGTTCCTGTTTCCATCTTTTACTGATGGAATGACTACTTTCAGATAGCCGTCTTTCATATCCGTCAAAAGATCGAGATGAAGGAGATTTTCAAGCGCGTTCGCTGTATTGATCGCGAGGACCGATACAGCAGAACAAATGATATCAAATCCTTCTTCATCATATCCCGCATGACCGGATACGGAATATCCGTAGATATCACCTTCCGGATCCTGGAAAAGCTTTGCCTGGATCATCTTAGTGGGATTTTAAGCGTTGATCGAATCGATCTTCAGCTTGGTGAAATACTGTCTGTGTCCGTTTTTCTTGTGGTAGCCCTTTTTGGCTTTGTACTTATAAACGATGACCTTTTTGCCGCGGCCTTCTTCAAGGACAGTTGCAGCAACACTGGCACCCTCAACAAAAGGATCACCAGCTTTGACACCGGTTTCACCGGACACCATCAGAACCTTATCGAAAGAAGTCTTTTCACCTTCGATGAGTCCCAATTTTTCTACGGAGATAACATCTCCTTCTTGTACCCGGTACTGTTTTCCACCTGTTTCGATAACAGCGTACATCCGAGCACCTCCTTCTTTTAAAAACTCGCCAACTACGGTACTAATGAATTAGATTTAAACCTCGTTGAGCGGCAACTGAGATAGTATATCATATATCTATCTGTCTGTCAATAAAAAAAACTCTGCTCTATTCGTATTCCAAACAAAGCGGAGTCAAAGCATTCGAAACGAGGGTGAGACGTTTATAAAATCGAACACTTTGTTCGATTACGGGGAATTCATAAACGATCCTGGATTCGAACTGTGTTCGTATTATATAACATTATCGTTCGAATGTCAAGAGAAACTTTTGCGATTTCCAAAACTGTCACATGAACATTTGTTTGACAAATGCGAATATAAAATGCTATAATACTGTTCGACACCCTATTCGTGTCTGCATCCCTGCTTATTTCAGGAGGATCTTCATATGGATATCCTATCTTCTAAACAAACCGAAATCCTCTCCTTTCTGATCGATTTTCAGAATGAACGGGGTTATGCTCCTTCTGTTCGGGAGATCTGCGATGCCGTTCATCTCAGTTCGACTTCATCTGTTCACAATCATCTGTCCAGACTGGAAGAAAAAGGTTATATTAAACGTGATTCTGCAAGACCGCGTTCGGTCGAAATATTAAAACGCCCCTCTTCGAACATCCCGGCACCTACTTCTAAGGCAAAAACCGAACGTTCGTTCGTTCCAACAGACCCAAAGCGAACGCCCGAAATCGTTGCTGTTCCTATTCTTGGACGTGTGCGCGCCGGAGAACCTGTTCTTGCTGTCCAGAATATCGAGGACTACTACCCTGTTCCCGCAGCCTATACGCAAAACTCAGACTGCTTTATGCTTCGTGTCCAGGGAGAAAGTATGATCGAAGCCGGCATCCTGGAAAATGATCTGATCCTCGTTAAATCACAGCGTACGGCAAACGACCGGGATATCGTTGTTGCGCTGCTTGGAGACAGCGTTACGGTCAAAACCTTTTATAAAGAAAAGAATTTTATAAGACTTCAGCCCGAGAACCGCCGTATGAATCCTATCCTAGTGAAAGACTGTCAGATCCTCGGTAAAGTGATCGGCCTGGTCAGAATGATGAATCGATAATGATTTTCATAGCATAAAAATAAGGCTCTCTTGACGGAGCCTTATTTTTGTGGTTTATCCGGATCTTATTCTTCATCAAACAGATCGATCTGTTTTACTGCCTGTTGTTTTGCTCTGTGCTTCTCCAGAAGCGTGTTGATCTTCTGATGCGGATCGAGCAGGTTGTTGACTGTCATATCATGGTTCAGAGAAGCAATAAAATATGCGATATATTTGGATAGATCGACTTCATAGTACCATGGACACGCAAGCAGTTCGGGCGAACGATAGGTCAGGTTCGTGGTCAGTACAGCATGTAAAACTCCTGAATCGACTGCTTTCTGGAATTTTTCGATCCCTTCGGTGAAAAGGCCATAGGTACAGCCGGCGAAGATCCGTCCCGCTCCTCTCTTCTTCAGATCATAAGCGATATCCAGCATGGATTCACCGGAAGCGATCATGTCGTCATAGATCAGAACGTCTTTACCGGAGGGATCATCACCAAGAAACTCATGGGCAACGATGGGATTCCGGCCGTTGACTACCTGAGAATAATCTCTTCTCTTATAGTACATGCCCATATCCACTCCGATCACGGAAGCGTAATAAACATTTCTGGAAATAGCGCCTTCATCCGGACTGACGACCATAAAGGAATCCTTATCCAGATGGATATCGGGAACATGTTTCAGGAGCGATTTAAGCACCTGATAGGTCGGCATGATGTTGTCAAAAGGCATAAGAGGAACAGCATTCTGTACACGAGGGTCATGCGCATCAAAGGTCACGATGGAATCGACGCCCATCGCCTGAAGTTCCTGCAGCGCGACCGCACAGTCCAGCGATTCACGATAAATGCGGCGATGCTGTCTTGCTCCATACATATTGGGCATGACGACATTGATCCGATAAGCTTTCCCGCCGATCGCCTGGATGATCCTTTTCAGATCTGCATAATGATCATCCGGGGACATCGGAACTTCCTGCCCGTACATCTTATAACGGCAGTTGTAGTTTCCGACATCCGTGATCAGATACAGATCCAATCCGCGCACAGACTGATTGATGATCCCTTTCCCGTCGCCAGTCTGAAATCTCGGGCAATGAACCGGAATAAGAAAGGAAGATGATCCATCCTGGCCTCCTGCCTCAAGGTTTGCATACAGTCTGCGAAGATGCTGGTCAACCTTCAAACCAAGTTCCTTCGCACTTTCAAAGGCCATGATCCCAAGTGGAGCTGTCTGCAGATGCTTTACGTTGTCAACGGTTGAAGAAAAAGGCATTTTGTTCCTCTCTTTCGCTTTTCAGAAATCATAGACACAAAATTTCAACGATAATTATACCATATCCGAAAATGAAAAGGAAGGTCTAAAAATTGGGCACGATTACAAAAGTAAGTGGAATAATCGGGAAAAATCAGTTATAATCAATGAATGAACCCTATTGAAAGGAGATCGTTTCTTGTATACTCAGCTCTATATAATCGGCGCGCTGTATCTGTTGATCCCTGTTTCCGCGCTGATCATTCTTCGGATCCGTCACAAATACCGCATCACTTCCATTCTTACCGGCGTGGCCGCTTTCTTTATTTCCATGCGTGTACTGATGACCGTCGTCAATGTATTGTTTTCACTGGTCGGTGTCACAGGCGAGTTCTGGAATGCTCATCCGGTCCTAAACGAGATCCTGAATGTCCTGCTTAACGTGGTTTTTCAGAATATCGTCATTTACTATCTGATGAAACTTGTGATGAAATCCCGCCTCTCTTTATATGACAGTATGGCGATCGGTTTTTCTTTCAGTCTGGGTAACTGTTTTATTCAGGGATATTACTCGATCTATCTCGTCCGTCTGTTAAAGAGTCATGAGGCAGGTATTCTCGATCAGCTTGCTTCGGATGCGCTTCCGCTCGAAACACTTCAGGATACGGTCAATGAGGCGCTTTCCTATGGCCTTGGACATTATTATCTGCAGCTTTTTGCCGCTCTGACGATCGTTTGCCTTACGGCGGTCCTCTGTATGCTGTTATATCACGCGTTGAAAAAACCGGACAAAAAGTATATCCTTTACGCTTGCCTGATCCATGCGTTCTGTCTGGCACTGATCGCTTTATCCATGCTCTCCTCCTATGGCTTTGTATACTTCCTCGCCAATCTGGCTGTACTTTCTATCGCTGTAGCCGTTTATATTTTATATAAACGATGGTATCGTGAGCAGCAGCTTGAACTGGCCAGAAGAAAAAAGGAATACAGGCAATCCCTGAAATCACAGGAGTAAAAATCAAGACCTGTCAGCTGACAGGTCTTTTTTCATGCCATTCATTAAGAGCGTTAAGGGAATCCTTGGGAAGATAAGTCTCCTGGATCTTTCCCGATACAGACGCGTCCGCCAATCCGTACCGATAGGCTTCATCCAGCTGCGGAAGCGGAAGGATACCCGAAGGATCGTGGATCAGATAAGCGCCGCGGCTCTTTCCTCCTCTATCCTGATACCCCAGCATAGCTGAAAGGAACACAAGATCGGTGATCAGAAGATCTTCGATCTGGAAAAGAAGTGCGAGATCCTGTCTGGCCAACGGATAAACGATCTCTGAGAGATGGGAAGACATATATCGTATGATCTCCATCAGGTTGTTTATCTTGGAAGTGTCGCGGATCACAAGAGCCGCCTGATCCATTTTCTTTCCAAGCTCCGCGCGCATTTGGCGAATGCTTACCTGATGCGGATTCGGCGCCTGACCGGTGAGCGCCAGGAATTGTTCCGCCATTTTCTGGCAGTCAAGAAGCGGTTTTCGTACCAGAGCCGCGAAAGATTCGGAATCGATAAGCTCGGTTTCCGGATCTTTCTTTGACGCGATATACTGAGCTGCCGCGCTGGCTGAAGTAGCAGCCTCTGAAAGCCAGGCACCTTCCGGAGCATAGATCCCAAGGCCGGCGGCTGCTTCCCCGACAGGGAACAGATGACGAAGATTCGATTCAAAATGACTGTCGACTTTCAGCCCGCCAAGATAGCCCCGAACCTGCACCGCAACTTCCACAGCGGACTTGGCCGGATCGGTCCCTTTCTCCTGAAGAACACGATAAGCTTCCGGAGACAGTTCTTTCAGGCGCTCAAAGGGCTTATCCTGTGCTTCATATCCTCTCGGATTGACACGGTAATCCATAAAGACATGCCGGCCTTTTCTTATCTCCTGATGGATCAGAAGATCCAGGATGGAGGTTCCGTCTTTTCTGGCCTTTTTGATATCCAGATTCCATTCTCCCGCTTTACGGCGCTGCAGATCATAGAGCAAAGATAGTTTATCCGTATAGATATCCGCAAGGAATTCTTTCGGATCTTTACCGGACGCATCTACGGATACATATCGTGGGATCGCGGCCTGATAAGGTCCGTTCATGACCAGCATTTTACGAACCGCTATGATCCCGCATTCCACTTCTGTCAGATTCTGCGCATCAGCTCCGATCTTCAGCGCGGCACCGAGACATCCGGCATGAGAAGGAGGAAGGGCTTCCGAATAGAAGATGCCTCCTTCCGCTCCACAGGCAAGGATCAGATTCCGGCAATGATATACAGCGAATCGCTGGTGTCTCTCATGCATCTTCTCCAGATTCAACGCGATGGCACCAACGAGTCTTTCACCTGATTCATCCGTCAGAAGACGAATGATCTGTTGTGAAGTAAATACGGGGATCTCCCGGTCGGCTACCTGTCGGATCAGATGCTCATATATAAGCGACGAAGTCTTCGAACCGATATGGATCTTCCGGGCATTTTTCCTGTTGGTCTTTCCCGGAAGAAGATATTCTCCCCGCTCATCAGACGGAAACGGAACACCGTAGGAAGTCAACCGATAAAAAGCACGTAATGAATGTACAGCTTCGGTATAGGCCAGATCTCCGTCCAGATTCGTTTCCGAAAGATCCCGTGCCATACGGTATGGGCTGTCTCCCTCATTGCCATAGTCGGCCATGCGATAATAATACTGTACTCCCGCGCCGGCTGCCTGTGTCGTGCTGCCCTTCGGATTGTCTATCACAAGAGCGATATCATGAATCCCATAATCATACAGTGCAAGAGCCGCAGACAGTCCCGCCGCACCGCCGCCGACGATCAGTGTATGAAGATTGATCACACGCGTGACCTGCCCGCTGATGATAATCGAATCTGTTTTCATTATCTTCTTTCCTTATGAATAAGGAGGGCTATATTTTCCATACAGCCCTCCTTCTGGTGTAAATGTTATGATCAGGCGTTTACGATATCGGAGAAGTCAGCTTTCAGGCTGGCACCGCCAACCAGGCCGCCGTCGATATTGGGCATCGCGAACAGTTCTTTCGCGTTGCCGGCATTGACGGATCCGCCATACTGGATACGGATCTCTTCCGCAACTTCTTTTCCGTAAACCTCCGTGAGGACTTTACGGATCGCCGCGCAGACTTCTTCGGCCTGTTCATTGGTCGCGGTCTTGCCGGTACCGATCGCCCAGATCGGCTCATAAGCGATAACAGTTTTCACCGCGTCTTCCGGTGAAACATCCTTGAGTGCGATCTTGGTCTGCAGACGGACGAGATCCTCTGTGATACCCTGTTCTCTCTGTTCCAGTGTCTCACCGACACAGATGATGGGTTTCAGACCATGTTCCAGCGCTTTCAGGACTTTCTTATTGACGATCTCGTTCGTTTCGCCAAAATAGCCGCGTCTCTCGGAATGGCCGAGAATGACATATTCGCAGCCGGCGCCGACCAGCATGTCAGGAGCTACTTCACCGGTATAGGCACCTTTTTCTTCGTAGTACATATTCTGCGCGCCGATCTTGATATTGGTGCCTTTGACAGCCTCCACCGCTACCGCGATATCAAGGAAAGGAGGACAGAAAACAACTTCGGTCTCTTCACTGGATCCCACCAGAGGTTTCAGCACTTCGATCAGCGCTTTGGCCTCGGCCGGGGTTTTATTCATTTTCCAGTTTCCGGCAACGATTCTTTTACGCATAGTTAGACTCCTTGTTATTATTTGTCGTTCGCAGCTACGACACCGGGAAGCTCTTTACCCTCAAGGAACTCAAGGGAAGCGCCGCCGCCGGTGGAGATATGGGACATCTTGTCACCGTAGCCCAGGTTGTTGACTGCGGAAGCGGAATCACCGCCGCCGATCACAGTGATCGCATCGGGAAGCTCTGCCAGAACTTTTGCGATGGCTTCGGTACCGGCCGCGAACTTGGGCATTTCGAAAGCACCCATGGGGCCGTTCCATACGACCGTCTTCGCGTCTTTCAGCGCGTCCGCAAACAGTTCCTGCGTCTTCGGTCCGATATCCAGTCCCTGCCAGTCATCCGGAATATCTCCGGTCGCAACGATTGCCGTATTGGCGTCATTGGAGAAAGCGTCCGCGATCACGTTGTCGATGGGAAGAAGCAGTTTGACGCCTTTGTCTTCCGCTTTTTTCAGCATCTCAAGCGCATAGTCCAGATAATCGTCTTCACAGAGAGATTTACCGATCTTGCCGCCCTGTGCTTTCGCGAAGGTATAGGCCATACCGCCGCCAATGATCAGAATATCGACCTTATCCAGCAGGTTGTTGATCACGGAGATCTTGCTGGAAACCTTGGCGCCGCCCAGAATAGCTGCGAAAGGACGTTTCGGATTGTTCACCGCGTTGCCCAGGAAATCGATCTCTTTCTGCATCAGATAACCGACTACAGAAACGGGAATGTATTTGGTAACACCGACATTCGAGCAGTGAGCACGATGCGCGGTACCAAACGCGTCGTTAACGAATACATCCGCGAGAGAGGCAAGCTCTTCGGAGAATTTATCGCCATTCTTGGTCTCTTCTACGCGATAACGGGTGTTCTCAAGAAGGATCACATCTCCGTCCTTCATGGCTGCCACAGCGGCTTTGGCATTCGGGCCTACGACTTCGGGATCGGCCGCGAATTTGACTTCCTGTCCGAGAAGTTCGGAAAGACGTGCCGCAACGGGTGCTAAAGAAAGCTCCGGCTTGGGCTCTCCTTTCGGCTTTCCGAGATGAGAGCAAAGGATCAGACGCCCTCCATCCGCGATCAGTTTTTTCAGAGTCGGAAGTGCTGCGACTAAACGGTTTTCATCGGTGATCTTTCCATCTACCAGAGGAACGTTGAAATCACAGCGTACGAGTACGCGCTGGCCTTTGACATTGATATCATCAACAGATTTTTTGTTGAGCATGGCAAAGTAACCCCTTTCTTCAGCTAATTTATTCTTGAATCTATGTGAGTCAAAATATGATCAGACCCTTTTCCATTTTAGCGCATATGCACAGAAATTTCAAGAGCATATCTCGATGTAGTGCAGGATAAACTCGGAAAACAAAGAGTTCGACCAGGCAAACCATGGCCTTGTAAATCTGTAAGGATCGTCCTTATGAACACCTTCATGCATAAAGAAAGTGTCCGCGTCCGATGCCATGAGCAGATCAAATACTTCCTGCACTTCTTCTTTGTTATTGCTGGTCAGTCCCTGCATGCTGAGCGCGATCGGCCATATATGATCCGGCGGTGTATGCGGACTTCCGATCCCCTTAAGCACCCTGCCTTCGTAATAATACGGATTGACCTTTGAAAGGATCAGCCGTCTCGTATTCTGATAAACAAGATTATCACAGGGCAGATAACCAAGATACGGAATAGACAGAAGACTGGGAACATTCGCGTCATCCATCAGAACGTAATGACCCATTCCGTCTGCCTCGTAAGTATAGACTTTCCCATATTCCGGATGTTCTGCGATCCCGTATCTTTCTATCCCTTCCCTGATCTGATCAGAAAGTCTGAAGCAGCGCACGGAAAGCGGCTGATCCCGGAATACATCTGAAACGATCTCGGCTGCTTCCTTCAGTATGACGGAAGCGAACATATTGGAAGGGATCAGATATCCATACCGGCAGGCGTCATCACTTGGACGAAAGCCTGACCAGGTCATGCCGGTATAGGCTACAGGACTGCCCTTTCCCTGCCGAGGCAATGTATCAGAAGGCGGACAATCCGTTCTTTCAAAATGATAAAGTGACTTTTCATGATGCTGTTCTGTCTCAAAGACATCCAGAATACGAAGGAGTGCTCTGTGAAAAGTTTCGTCCAGATGATCCGTTCGGCCTGTCTCCCGATATATCAGGTATGCCAGCCGGATCGGATAGCATAAGGAATCGATCTCATATTTCCGTTCGTAAACAAATGCATTTCTCGTCGTCAGATCAGCCCGATACCGTCCCCAGTCAGGACTTTCGTTAAACGCGTTGGCATAGGCGTCAAGCAGGATATACTTCATCTGTCTTTTCGAAAGACCGACAAGAAGATCCGCGACCGACGGATCCTCTTTCGCGACCGGTAAATAATGACGTACCTGCGCACTGGAATCTCTCAGCCACATGGCATGGATATCACCGGTAAAGACAAAAACCTCATCACCGCTGATCTTTGTCGTGGTAGAAAGTGTATTTGGATAACAATTCATAAAAAGCCGGGCCGCTTTTGAGTCACGGCCCAGCTTTTCACATACCCGATCCATGATCGGAAGCAGGTCTTTTTCCAGCATATTCTCTCCTGAATTATGAACAGGTAAATTCCTGGGCAAGCATATCGTTAGCGATCGTGGTGGTAAACAGTTTTCGGATCGTCACCGGATCTCTTGTACGGCCGAGGATCCACATCAGCTTGGTGACTGTGGACTCCAGTGTCATATCATAGGATTCCATGACGCCGAACTCATTCTTCGCCATATGTCCGGAATGATAAACGGCAATATCACTGCCCTCAAAGATCGCCTGTGTCGTCAGAACGATGGTTTTTCCTTCGCGGATCAGAAACTCGATCACATCATGAAAATCATACTGTTCGCCCTCCGGGATCCCTCCGACCCCGTAGCTTTCCAGTACGAAGGCGTCATAAGATTCAGCCGCGAGTTTCAGGATCTGCGCGCTGACACCGGGTATCAGTTTCAGCACGAAGATGTGCGGATCCATCCGGTGATAAAAAACAGGCTGTGACGTTTTGCTGACCGGCTGGATATACTGAATGATCCCTCGGTCGTGGATCACAGCGACCGCAGGATAATTGATGGAGCTAAACGCGTCATAACTCTTGGTATTCATCTTTCGGGCACGCGTGCCCATAATGACTTTTCCTCCGAATACCACGACAACACCGCTGGCTTCCTCAAAACAGGCATAACGAAGGGAATCCATCAGATTGGCTTTGGCATCGGTCATATCCGTCTCCATAGGTCTTTGAGAACCTGTAATGACGATCGGTTTGGGGCTCGACTGGATAAGGTAAGACAGCGCGGAAGCGGTATATGCCATCGTATCCGTACCATGCGCGATGACAAATCCATCATAATCCTGATAGACACTTTCGATCCTGGCCGCGATCTTCAGCCAGCAATCCGGATGCATATTCGTACTGTCGATATTCATCAGCTGCAATGTATCGACCGTGCAGAATTCTTTTGACTTCGGAACGAAACTGATCAGCTCTTCCGAAGACATCATAGGAGAAAGGCCGTTCTCGGTAGTTTTACAGGCGATCGTGCCGCCGGTCGCCAGAAGCAGGATCTTTTTCAAATCCGGTCACTACTCCTCTTTCTTTAAAGCGTCACGGATTTCCGTAAGCAGTTTGACTTCGTCGGAAGGTTCCGGATCGGGTTTCGGCTCTTCTTCTTTTTTCTTCTTCATCTTGTTCAGGCCTTTTACCATCAGGAAAACGACCAGCGCGATGCAGATGAAGTTGAAAATATTCTGGATAAATGTACCATAGTTGATCGTCGCTTCGCCGAGCTGAGCGGTATAGGCGGTAAAGTCCATGCCGCCGATCAGCCAGCCAAGGAAAGGCATTACGATATCATTGACCAGAGACGATACGATCGCCGTGAAAGCGGCGCCGATGATCATGGCGACCGCCAGATCCATCACATTACCTTTGGAAATGAATTCCTTGAATTCCTTGATTATTTTTTTCATAGTTTCATCCCTTCGTGAAAAAGAATTTTTCCTCCGACCATCGTCAGAGAGACATGAATTGAATCATCAAACAAAACCAGATCTGCGAATCTTCCGGGAAGCAGAACTCCCTGATCGGAAGACCTTCCGATGATCCTTGCAGCGATACGCGTCTGCATATCGACTGCTTCAGGCAGCGAAGCGCCTGCAAGTGTGATCATATTCCGGACAAGTAGGTCTGTCGTCGCGACCGAACCGGCAAATGCTTTCCGGTCCGGCATCTTGCAGACGCCTCCTTCGATGATCACACGTTGTCCGTTCTGTAAACTACCGAGAATACTGTCCCCGTCCGGCATACCGGCTCCGCGAAGAGAGTCTGTGACGGCTGTCGTACGGTCCGGACCGATAAACCGATATACCATCTCCAGTAAAGGTGCAGGCAGATGGTGCCCGTCGGCAATCACCTCTACGGTCAGCTCATCCAGAAGATAAGCGCTTTCGATGATACCGGGATATCGATACCCTCCTCTTCGAACGATGGTAGAGCAGGCAGAATAAAGGTGGGTCACATGCGAGAAACCGTGGCGGATCGCTTCTTTCACTTCTTCATAGGTCGCATCCGAATGACCGATGGAAGGAGTGATGCCACGGCCCCGCAGATATTCTGCCATATCCAACGCTCCCGGAACTTCCGGGGCGATCGTCCAACGTTTGATCCATGGACTGCTTTCACAGAGAAAACGGACTTCGTCCATGTCAGGATTTCTGACATACCGGGGATCCTGCGCCCCGCATTGACAGGGAGAAAGATAGGGGCCTTCCAGATGAAGACCTAAGAATCTTGCTCCTTCACGCTGATCTTTGACCGTTTCATATACCCGGAATGTGTCCAGCAGTTCCTCTACAGAGGCAGCCAGCGTCGTCGGGAGAAGACCGGTCGTACCATGCGTCATATGCATTCTGGCAGCTGTCAGGTAGGCATCTTCCGTGCCGTCCATATAGTCGCTGCCCCCGCCGCCATGGGTGTGGATATCGATGAATCCATGCGATATATACCGCCCTTTTCCATCGATCACCACAAGTCCGGGAACGGTGTTTTCATTGATGGAAAGAAGTCCGCCGGGTTCAGTGATCTTTTCGATCCGATCTTCACCGATCAGGATCTCGCAGGGCGTGATCTTTCTTTCCTGAACAAGTTTAACCTCTGTGATCTTGATCATCACAGGATCCTTCCGGTCTCTTCCATCCACTGGTTCTGCCTGTGAGCTTCCTCATATACCATGACCTGCTGACGGACCTGCCGGAGCGTTACTTCCAGCGGAGCTCCTCCCACGATATGTTCATATATGTTGGAATAATACTCATCGACAGCCTGATCGAACGGAGCGTTAGGATCCCCGTCCCAGGATTCTTCTTTCCAGGGAAGTTTTTCACTGCAGTAGGCAGGCGTACCATCCGGTTTGGAGATAAACTTCCGGCAGAGCGTCTGGGCGGGAGCTATTTGAGGATCATAATAACGCCAGTCGATATGCGCCATCGTGCCCTTAAGTCCGCCATACTGCCCGTGGATCTTATAGGTATAACAGGGATAGGCGTCACAGCAGGAGATCGTCAGATCGATCAGTGGTTTGTCCTTGCCTGTCAGGATCAGTTTGACGTAATCTTCCGCGTCGCCGAAGGTCCCCACTCTGTCCATCCGGCAGAAAACATCCGGCATATGGTCGAAGTCATTCAGAATGACCAGCGCCTGATCCAGCGGATGCGGTCCGGTATTGCGAAGGCTGCCTCCGTTCATGAATAAAAGCGTCTGCCAGTCCCAGCGTCTCGAAAAGCCGTTGAAACGAATATCCACATCAATGATCCGTCCAAGCACGCCGCTGTCCAGGACTTCGCGGACTTTTTTAAAATATGCCGCAAAGCGGGATTGCTGGAAGATAAAAAGCTCTCTCCCGCTTTCTTCAGCGCAGGCGCACATCCGATCGAATTCCTCTGCACTGACTGCCGCCGGCTTCTCACAAAGAACATTAAAACCATGAGAAAGAAGATCCATGGTGATCGGTCCGTGCTGGACCGAATAGCTGGAGTTTACGACGAGATCGATCTCTGAGGCATAAGGAAATAATTCCTGATAGGAAGAATAAACCGGCACACCGTATTCTTCTTCAGCTCTTTTACGCCTGGATCCGTCTTCCTCAACGATCGCAGCCACTTCAAACCGTTCTTTGGCTGATTCAGTTTTCAGGTAAAGACCGTGAATATCTCTTCCGCTTCTGCCCTGGCCTATGATAGCTACACGAAGTTTCCTCATCGCATCCCCTCCCGTAAAAGTCTGTTCCTGACGGACTCTATTGTAGTTTAAAGCGCTAAAAAAGTCAATTACATAAACTGTTTTCCACGGATCCATACCGCGGAGACTTTGAGCTGATCATCCATCAGGACCAGACTTGCCTTCTTTCCTTCCCGAATGGAACCATATTCATCCTGAAGGCCGAGGTCTCTGGCCGGATTGATCGTTCCCATCTTTACAGCTTCATTCATCGGAACACCGAGAGACATCATATTCCTAACGCATACAGACACCGTGCAGATACTTCCGCAGAGCGTTCCGTTTGACAGATAAGCGGCCTTGCCGATCACATACGGAAGATCCGTTGGGATCATCTCGGGCGAAAGTCCTCCCAGTTCACAGGAATCGCTGATCAGTGTAATATGATCTGTTTCCTTCTGACGGATCAGAATCTGACAGACTTCCGGCGCGACATGGACCAGGTCACCGATCAATTCACACTGGATCGTATCATCATTCAGAACAGCGCCAAGGACCGCGCTTTGCCGGTGATTCAGAGAAGGCATGGCATTGAACGTATGCGTCGCGCGGGTGATGCCCCAGGAAAAAGATGTTTTCGTCTGTTCATACGTCGCGTTGGTATGTCCGATGGACATTTTGACTCCATTTTCCACACCCATCCGTATGACTTCTTCCGCTCCGGGCATTTCCGGTGCGATCGTCATGATTTTAAACAGGCCTTCCGAAAGGTCAAGATATTGCTGCATGGTCACGGCAGACGGCGGGACGATGGCTTTTTCATTCATCGCGCCTTTTTTTACAAGGTTCAGAAACGGGCCTTCCATATGGATACCCAGTATTTCAGCACCATAGAAGTCTTTCCATTCCCTGGAAGCGACGACGTTATTCCGGATCGATCGAAATGCTTTTTCATCCGGGGAAGAAGCGATTCCGGCAGCATATCCGGTCACACCCTCTTTCGCGAGATGAATACCAATGTTTTTCACCACTTCAGACGTTTTTGCCGTGCAGGAGATCCCGTGATATCCATGCATATGAACATCGATCATCCCGGGGATCAGGTTTTTCCCTTCCGCAGAGAAAATCGTTTCTCCCGGAAGAGGCTCCAGCTGACCGATCTCTTCAATTGTATCGTCTGCGATACGAAGATCGCCATACTCCCATTCAAACCGGTCATTCAGTATCCTGGCACCCTGGATCAGCATCGCTGTTCCCCCTTTCTAATAATCCCAAAGATCATACCAGACAGCCAGATAGGGATCGATCTCCAGAAGATCCTTCATGGCGTCAGGCGCAAACAGATAGTCCAGGATCAGGTTCGTCATATAAGGTCCGTCTACGGATGAAAGGATCGCACAGTAAACGATCTGACCTGTCTCAGACTTGAAAACAGAGGCATAACTGCTGTGATTTTCCTCAATATATCCTGTTTTTCCGCCTTCGAAATGAAGTGAGGGTACATCGTAGTCCTTATTGAGGAAGAAGGAGGAATTATCGATCTCGATCTCAATGATATCACCGTCCCGGTCGATCGTGATCGTACGGTTATATGTCTGCTCCAGTTCGCGGAATACCTGCATCGTGTAGGCCTGTCTGACAAGCAGATTCAAATCATATGCGCTGATATAATGCTCATCCTCATAAAGACCGTGCGGATTTGAAAAATGCGAATCATTCATTCCCAGTTCTTTCGCCCGATGATTCATCAGATCCGCGAACGCCTCGATAGAACCGGATACTTCCATGGCGATCGCGCAGGCGCAGTCATTATAGGATTCCGTCAGCAGCGCATAGAGAAGGTCACGCATGGTGATCCTGTCGCCTTCCTGAAGATAAAGAAGCATACTGTCCGGATCGTCATAGCATCCGTAAAGGTCCTGAACTTCGATCCACGCGTCCAGATCCTGCGTATGTTCCAGCGCCAGGATCGTAGTCATCAGTTTTGTCGTAGAAGCCGGATATGTCCGTTCATGCGCATTCAGTTCAAAAAGAACATGTCCCGCATCATCGGTAATATACGCGCTTCCGACCTTGAACCTTGAACTAAGCTGACGGTCATAATAATCCTGGATCAGCTGCCGAACGACTGTCTGATCTACCGTCCGCTCTTCGATCAGGGAATACTGTACCGGGATCTGGTACATCATCTTCGTCTCTTCCCCGAAGAATATTTTTGACTGCCGACGATTCAAAAGGAAAAAAAGAACAGCACAAAGAACCAGAATGACGCTGAGCATGATCAGAACGCGGCGTCTGTTTTCTCTTTTCTTCTTTTCCAGTCGGGCCTTGCGCCTTTCATATCGTTCACGTTCATATTTATCCATGAATGATCGTTCCCATCCAACTTTCCCTTACAAGCTCAAAGGGAATGTTTTTTATTCTGCTGATATATTGTTTCCTGTAGTACTCTACCTGTTCATCCATATCTTCATGATGATCATACCAGTAATACAGACAACGGCTCGAACTGGCTGCCATGGATGACTCAAGGCGGTTTTTCCTTAATTCACTGACATAAAGATCACACACCGAAAGATCCTCTTCAGTACCATTCAATATCAGGGCACAGATCACTTCCTGTCCGATCAGATCCTCGAACTCTTCCGGATATGCATGTCGATGCTCAAACAAAACGGTCATATAACCGCTGGCTTTTTCATAATCTTCCTGCCATACGGCCATCTCATACCGGTGATACAGATCATAACCGGTAAGGAAAGAATCCGTCTCCTCTTTCACTTCCGGAAAATCAGCCATATCCGGCATCGTCCTCTCGGATACCCTATACAGAAATCGAAAAGCATTCATCAGTGCCGTTCGATCATTCTTATTAACAAGAATACAGAAAAGGATCAGCGCGTTATTCGGGATCCCTGCCCGATACAGAGGAACTGCGCTGAGGATGACAGTTATGATGCCGGAAAACCAGAACCCGAAAACAAAAGTTCCGGTGACGGCAGAAGGATGAAAAACATGGGAAGATATAAGAAAAAAGCAGAATAAGGTGATCAGTAGATCCAGCAGTACATTCCCATACAGATAAAAAAACCAGGAGCCAAGCGACTTCTCTTCTTTTCGAACCATAATGACCGGAAGAAGCTCCTGCTCCACCAGTGTTTCCCGTTTATAAAACTGTCCGTTTTCACGAACATAATTCGTTCTGCTGAGCCGGATCGCGGCCAGTTTTCGTCCACCCAGCCATCCTCCGGCCAGAGATCCGAAAAGCTGGATCAGCAGGTGTAACAAAACAGAGAGAACAAACGATATGAGGAGTCTTATAGAAGGAAATGAGATCTGACCTCCCGCCCTTCCTGCATTTACGAACTGTGAAGCCGCCAGATGCGGCTCGATCAATTTCCAGCCGACGAACATGGCTGCCAGGACCAGTACGATCTCAAGCGGCAGACTGATCAGGCGATAAAACCTTTTCAAAGGCATTCTCCTTTACTTGAAGGGATCCTTAATAATACATATAAAGCTGGCATTTGAGCATGCCGTTGTATAGTTTTCTGCGTTTATTTGCCTTGCGCCCAAACGCTTCTTCAAAAGATTCATCCGGTGAAATGAATGAATAGGCATGATCCGGAAGAGGCCTGCAAACGACGCCCAGTGTCCGGTACAGATTTCTGGCGGACTGAATGTCCAGCAGCCTTTCTCCGTAGGGGGGATTGCAAAGAAGGATCGCTTTCTTGTGTCCTTCCATAGAAAACTGATCCACGCGAAGTTTACTGACATCCTGAACAGCTAAATGGATCCTGGACGAAACACCGGCTCTTTCGGCGTTTTCCCGGGATATTTCGATCGCTTCAGGATCGATATCATACCCATATGCTTCAAAGCTGAGATCACTGCGCACCTGAGACTTTGTCTCTTCTCTCAGATCCTTGATCAGGCCGGAAGGAACACCGCCCCACTTTTCAAATGAAAAGGATCGCCCAAGACCGGGTGCGATATGAAGGGCTTTCATACAAGCTTCGATCAAAAGTGTACCGGATCCGCACATGGGATCGATGACCAGAGAATCCCCGTGTACCCGGGAAAGATCGACGATCCCTGCGGAAAGTGTCTCACGGATCGGCGCTTCTACTCTGGCCTTTCTGTATCCTCGTTTAAAAAGACCGGGGCCGGTTGTATCCAGCATCAGAGTGACCTGATCCTTCATAATGGAAAACTGGATCTGCACCAATGGCCCTGATTCTTCAAACCAGGGATTTCCATAGCATTCTTTCAGACGTTCCACCACAGCCTTTTTGATGATCTTCTGGCAATCGGGCACGGAATGAAGCTGCGAATTCAGACTCCATCCCTTGACCGGGAAACGATCCATCGATCCGATAAAGTTTTCCCATGGCGTTTCTTTCGTTCCCTCAAACAGATCATCAAACGAACGGGCCGGAAATTCAGCCATAACGATTAGAACACGTTCTCCGGAACGGATCAGAAGATTGGCTCTCGCCATGTCCCGAAGATCGCCTGTGAAGCGAACATATCCGTTATCCGGAGTGACTTCCGAGAATCCCTGATACCGGAGTTCATCCGCAACGATCCCTTCCAGTCCGAACAGGGTCGGGATCTGCATCAGTAAAGACTGTTTTTTCATACTTGCTCCGAAAGACCTTTTTCAGCGTGTTTGCGTTCATAATTGACAAAACGGTACGAGACAGCGTTCTCTTCATCGTAGAAAGGTTCGCTTTCATAGACCGCCTGCCATTCTTCTTCAGAGATCTGTGGGAAGAATGTATCCGCGTCCGGAACCGTCATATCGATCCATGTGATATAGAGCCTGTCAACATAAGGCAGAGACTGTCTGTAAACACTGCCTCCACCGATCACAAAGATCTCCTCATCTGCTTTCCGGCACTCTTCCAGCGCGGCAAAAAGATCTCTGCGTACTTCGACCTGCGGATGGTCCACATTGAAAGTAGGATCGTCCGCGATCACGATATGTTTTCTTTTCGGAAGGACGCCTGGCAGAGAAATAAAAGTATTCATACCCATCAGGATCGTATGGCCGCGGGTAATACGTTTAAAATGCTTCAGGTCATCGGAAATGTGCCAGGGAAGCGTCCCTTTACGGCCGATCGCGTAATCCGACGCGATCGCGACGATGAGAGATAACATCAGACTGCCACCTCCATTTTTATTTTGTCGTGGAACTGATAATCCACCAGTCGAATATGTTTAGGTCTAAACTCATAAAAATCCGTGATGGAAGGATCGATCACGAGCTTTGGCGCGGGATAGGCCTGATCCTTGCGGGAAAGCTGGACCTTCAGCGGATCTACCTGGTTTTCATACACATGCGCGTTGCTGATCACATGAGTCAAGAGGCCGGGTCTCAGTCCGACAGACTGTGCGATCAGATGGGTCAGAACAGCATATTGCGTCGTATTGAACGGAACACCAAGTCCCATATCGCCGCTGCGCTGGACCAGCATACAGTTTAGTCTCCCATCCGTGACATCCCAGATCGACAGAAAACAGCACGGAGCCAGCGAACCAGTAGGAAGTTCCGGGATCTGCCACAGGTTGACCATCATACGACGGCTCTGAGGATCGTTTTTCAGATCATGCAGCAGCTGATCCATCTGATGGTATTTGCGAATGACATAGCCATAGGCGGTACCGATCGTCCCGTCTTCCAGCATCCATTCATCCCAGATATGGACGTTTTCTTCCTGCAGCTTTCTGACGTCATTGGACTGCTGCTGATAGATCCACAGGATCTCCTTCACCGCTGTTTTAAAAGCTACTTTTTTGGTCGTAAGAATGGGAAACTCTTTTTCCAGATCAAATTGCATGATCTGGTGCGGAAGCTTATAGGTGGGAATTCCTGTGCGGTTTTGTGCATAGTATCCGTGATCAAGAATATCCTCTACGATTCGAAGATACTGACGGTCATAATCACTCATAAAACGGCCCCTTTCCTGCTCTTTTCAAATACATTCGTATCTATATAAGTATACAACGGAAGGGTTGAAAAATCAATGAAACGATTCTATAATAACAAGAAAAACGGAAGGGAGATACCACATGAAACTAGGCGGTCAGCTTTATACGCTCAGAGACTATACCAAAGATCTGAGTGGTATAGAAAAGGTATTCCAGTACTGTCAGGATGAAGGATTTGAAACGATCCAGATCTCCGGTTTCGGTCCTGTCGATCCGATCGAACTGGAAAAACTGGTCCGTAAATATGAGATGGATGTATGCTGCACACATTCTCCCTGGGAGAGAATGCAAAATGACCTTCCCGCTCTCATTGAAGAACATAAACGGATGAACTGCCCGGTGATCGGTCTTGGCGCTATGCCGAACGAAGCAAGATCCGATATTCATCAGCTGTTCCTGTTCGTCAAGAAATCACGTGAGATCGCTGAGACGATCAAAAAAGCAGGACTTCAGTTCGCCTATCACAATCATAATTTCGAGTTTCAACTTCTGGAAGGCCGGCTGATCATGGATTATCTGCTCCAGAATACAGATTCTGAGACCTACCATTTCATCCCCGACACATACTGGCTGCAGATGGGTGGAATGAATCCGGCGGATTTCATCCGCTATCATCTGCATGACCGGGTCGATGTATGTCATTTTAAAGACTTTGCCGTGGTCGGCATGACGCCTGTTTTCGCCGAGGTCGGAGAGGGAAACCTGAATCTGTTTGACTGCTTCAAAGCCTGTCAGGAAGTCGGCTGTTCCTCCATCGTGATCGAACAGGATGTCTGTCCCAGAGATCCCTTTGACTGTCTCCACTACAGCTATCGCAACCTGATCCAGCTCGCTGCGGCAGCCGGAGACAGATGATCCAGTCATCCGTCAGAAGAAAGAAAAAACCTGTGAAAAATGATGATTCATTCTTCACAGGTTTTTCTTTTTTATTGAAACGAGTCCCTCGATAAGCCGAGTTCTGTCATTGGGGAATCATCTATCTTGGACTGCCGTTGCCGACAGCCTCCAGCGACCTACCCGAAGGCACGGCGGGCCACCGTATCGCCCTCTGTTTGGTCTTGCTCCGGATGGGGTTTACACTGACCCTTTCTGTCACCAGAAAGGCGGTGAGCTCTTACCTCGCCGTTTCACCCTTACCACGATCGTGGCGGTTTCTTTTCTGCTGCACTTTCCTGAGAGTCACCTCTACTGGACGTTATCCAGCATCCTGCCCTTTGGAGCTCGGACTTTCCTCACTTAAAAAGCGCGATTCCCTGAGAAACTCGAAACAATCTTACAGGATCTGGAGATAAATGGCTCTTCCTTCGAGTCCGATCGTCTCTCCCGCAGCGGGAAGAAGGATCGTATCTCCTTTTCTGAAAGGTTTTCCGTCAACTTTTCCGCTGCCTTCCAGGATCATAATGATCTGGAAATGATCGAGCGTAACGGCGATTTCCTGAATACCGCGAAGGTTGCGCTTATATACCTGGAAGAAAGGACAAACGATCCCTTCCTGGATATCGGCGTATTCCTCGCCCTTACTGCTGGCAAGATTCGTGACCTGCAGCGCTTTTTCAATATGCAGAGGTCTCGGATTCCCATCCAGTCCAAGTCTTCCGTAGTCATAGACACGATACGTGGTATCGGAGCTCTGCTGGATCTCCGCGAGGACGATCCCGGATCCGATCGCGTGCAGTGTTCCGGCCGGGATGAAGAACGCGTCTCCGCGCTTGACCGGTACATAGTTTACCTTATCCTCAATGCTGCCATCCCGGACCGCTTCTTCAAACTGCTCTTTCGTCATGTCTTTTTTCAGACCATAGATCAGCTGAGAATCCGATTCGGCATCAATGATATACCACATCTCGGTTTTACCACGCCCTGTCGGACCTTCGATCCGAAGTGCCTGTTCGTCGTTGGGATGGACCTGGATAGACAGATCATCACTGGCATCGATCAGCTTTACGATCAACGGAAAATGGCCGCCTGTCTCTCTCATCACCTGATATCCGAGGATCTCGGCCGGATATTTCGCTACCGCTTCTCTCAGCGTCATGCCCGCAAGAAAACCGTTTCTGATCTTGCTCTGGCCATTCTCATGAGCGGAAACTTCCCATGATTCACCCGTATGTGCCGAAGGGATCCTTTTGCTGAAGAGACTCATGATGCGGGTCCCGCCCCAGATCGTCTCTTTAAACTCGGGATCCATAAACATGGGTTCCCATTGTTTCATCTGGCACCTCCTAATATCAGTAAGCGATAATCGATTGAACGTTATAGTCTTTCAGGATCTCACGTCCGTTCAGATCTTTCAGTTCGATCAGGAAATTCATCGAAACGACTTCTGCTCCGATCTCTTCCACAAGTTCACAGATCGCTTTGGATGTACCGCCTGTCGCGATCAGATCGTCGACCACGACAACTTTATCACCCTTTTTCAAAGCATCCGCGTGGATCTCCAGTACATTGGAACCATATTCGAGGTCATATTCTTTTCTGATGACCGCGCACGGCAGTTTGCCCGGCTTACGGACAGGGATGAATCCCTTATTCATTGCGTAGGCTACCGGAACACCGAAAATAAAACCTCTTGACTCCGGACCGAGAACATAATCAAACTCCAGGTCCTTCAGCTGATCGCAGATCTGATCTACCGCGTCATGAAGCGCGGCCGGATCCTTTAACAATGTCGTAATATCACGAAACAGAACGCCCTCCTGAGGGAAATCAGGAATTTCTCTGATCACTTTAGAAAGATCCATGTGTATATCCTCCGTAAAAAAGTATACTTACCGTATCGATTATACCAGATTCGGCTTCATTTGGCTATACCTAATATGTTTGACCTGGATCCTGACTCTTGGCGATCCGTAATACCGGTCGATCGAAGCTTCGTAAACGATATCCACCGGGATCGGTGTCGAAAAATAGATGCCGTGCTCCATTTCTTCCATCAGTGATCCCGGATCTTCCGTCTGACGGATCAGTTCATCGATCATCGGTCTTTCAAAGCAGACCGCATCCAGCACTCCACCTTCATCATGAAGCAGAAGGCTGATCACGTTGCCTTTTGCTCCCCGGATCCTGGCCCGGAGAAGACTTAAACCACGACATGCCAGCTGCGGTTTGGGATTTTTCACCCCGAAAGGCGCAAGCAGCTCCAGTCGATCGATCAACGGAAGTGTCACAGCGGACGGCTGGAGCTGCGCGTCGATCCATACGGTCGGGATCAGATCGTCTTCTGATAACTGACAGCGCTCGTTCAAAGCCCTTCTCAGACGCTCAACGACTTTCTGTTCCTCTCCGGAAGCCGCGGCCAGAGAAAAACCTGCCGCCATCGCATGTCCACCCATTTTTGTAAAGAGATCTCTTACTTTTGCGAGTTCATCGACCATCATATAGGATTCGATCGAACGGGCCGATCCCTTGAGTCCTTCTTCACCTTTGGTCAGAACAAGGACAGGCCGGTAGATCTGTTCCTTGATTTTCCCGGCGACCAGACCGGCAATACTTTCATGCAGATCAGGAAGATAAATGACCTTGACCAGATCGTCGGAATATGCTGATTTCAGCTGCCTGATCCCATCTTCAACGCCCTTCTCCGTCATATCCTGACGCAGCCGATTCGCGTTCATCAGTTCACGCGCGATCTGCAAACACTGGGATTCATCATGGGACAGTAAAATATGGACATATTTATTCTGTGAGCCAAGGCGTCCGCCCGCGTTGAGCATCGGGCCGATCCGATATCCGATCGTTACGGGATCGAGTATTCCTACTTCGGCGACATTCATCAGGCAGCGTATGCCGACAGACGGTCTTTCGTTCAGAATACGAATACCCTGATACGCAAGTTTTCGGTTTTGTCCGGTCAGCGGCATCACGTCACAGATCGTGCCAAATGCGGCGTATCCATAGAGGAGTTTCATCCACTCCGGTTCCGAAGCATTCAGGAAAAGCTGCCTGTAGATCAAACGGACGAGCTGGAGCGCGACAAATGCCCCGCAGATCTCTTTTTGAGGAGACAGGTCTCCTTTTCTGTGTGGATCGATCACATAATCCGCACCTGGAAGGATCTCCTCCTTCACCTCCGAATATGGGATCTCATGATGATCCGTCACGATGACACGGATCCCTCGGTCTTTCATCCATTCGATCGGCTTTGGAGCGGCGATACCGTTATCACAGGTGATCACATGCGTAAAACCATGATCCGCGATCTCCTCCGCGATTGACTGGCTGATCCCATACCCTTCACTCATTCTTTCCGGGATCCGAAATCCGACCTCGGCGGAAGGAAACAAACTGGAAAGCCCCAGATAGAGAATGGCGGTAGCCGTGACTCCGTCCACATCGTAGTCTCCTACGATACAGACAGAACCTCCTTTCGAAAGATCCCGGATCAGCATCATGGACGCGCCATCCGCGTCCATCAGACAGGAAGGATCAAAAAGCGGGCCCTGACGGTCCAGAAATTCCTCTACGGAGCTGTTTCCCAATCGTCCGGCCAGAATGCGCGCCAGTGTAGGATCCAGACCGTATTTTTCGACGATCGGGGCGGCTCTTCCACCCCGTATCATCCATTTTTCTTTATTCATTTCAGGATTTGTGAATTTTCTGCTCAAGCAAATACCAGACGGGACTTGCGATAAACAGAGATGAATATGTACCGGCAATCATTCCCACCAGGAGCGGCAGCGCGAACCAGCGAAGAGACTGAACGCCAAGCGCAAACAGAAGCAGGATCATAACGACCGTCGTAAAGGAAGTTCCGAGAGATCTTCCCAGAGTCTGGAAAATACTGTCATCGCAGAGGCGATCCAGTTCAAACGGTTTGTAGACCGGTCTGTTTTCACGGATACGGTCAAATACGACGATCGTATTGTTGATCGAGTAACCGACGATCGTAAGAAGGGCAACGATAAAGGTATTGTTGACCGGGATCTGAAGGATTGTATACATACTGAGAACGATCAGACAGTCATGGATCAGCGGGATCAGCGCGCCAAGTCCGAAACAGATATCCCTGAACCGTACGGTAATATAGATCAGCATCAAGGCACCCGCGATCAGCGTTGAGATCAGGGCCGCTCTCTTCATTTCCGAACTGATGATCGGGCTGATGGAAGACTGTTCCAGCAGATCTTTCTTTTCCGTCTGATCAAGACCGTACTGCTCAGCGATCTTCTGATACATTTCGGTGATCTGTTCAGGAGAGATCTCTTTTACCTTGATCTGGATCTGCGTATCTCCCATGGCACCGGAGACTGCCTGGATCTGAGGGTTGGAATCACCGGAGATCTCCTTGACGATCCCGGATAATTCGGAAGGATCCGCCAGCTTCTGATGCATTTCGATCTGAATGATCGTTCCGCCCGCGAATTCGATATCGAAATTCAGTCCGCGGAAAATCAGTGAAATGAGTCCTGCCGCGATGATCACTAAAGAAATGATAAACCAGATCTTTCGTTTTTCTATGATCTTCATCGATCAGGCCTCCTTTCTTTTCGTATTCCACGGAAGATGAATAACAGCGTAAAGCCCTTTCTTCGCCGGGAAGATATTCATCAGATTCACAAGAAGGAATCTGGTGACAAACAATGCCGAAACCATGGAGAGCAAAATACCAAGGCCCAGTGTCTGGGCAAATCCGCGGATCGTTCCGCTTCCGAACAGATACAGTACGACCGCGGCGATCAGCGTCGTGATATTACCGTCCAGAATAGCGGATAAGGCTTTGCTGAATCCGTTCCTGATCGAGAGACGAATGGTGTGGCCCTGTACGATCTCTTCACGGATACGGGCAAAAATAATGACGTTCGCGTCGACAGCCATACCGATCGACAGAATAAAACCGGCTATACCGGGCAGAGTCAGTGTCCATCCCAGCAGATTGAAAATAAGCAGTTCCAGTGATACATAAAGAAACAGTGAAATGGAAGCTGCAAGGCCGGGTACGCGATAAACGATCAGCATAAACAGAACGATCACGGCAAATCCGAGGATCCCCGCGAGAATACTGGTCGTCAGCGCGTTCTGTCCTAACGTGGCTCCAACCGACTGATGTTCGATATCCTGAAGCTGTACGGGAAGCGCACCGCCGATGATATCAGAAGCCAGATCCTGTGCTTCTTGATCACTCTTCATGCCGGAAATCACAGCGATTCCGTCTGTGATCACGACCTTTACCAGAGGTTCACTGCATAGACTGTCATCCAGCATGATCGCGATCTGTTTATCGTAATATTTCTGGGTAGCTTCCGCGAAGAGCCTGGTTCCTTCCTCGTCAAATTCTACTTTGACATATGGTTCCACACTGCCGGCGGAACTCAGTTTGCCTTTCTGAAAAGAAGCAGATTTTATATACTGTCCGGTAACGACCAGTTCTGCTTCTCCCCTTGCTGCCATATTCAGGATATCCTCTCCTGTATGAGTGCCGATACTGTTAAGTCCGTAAAAAGCAAGCATGGCAGTACGTCCTATCTCTTCGACCGCTTTGCTGGCGTCTTCCACTCCGGGGATCTCGACTCGTATCCGGTTGGTTCCGTCCAGATACGCACTCGCTTCGGTATACCCTTTTGTATCCAAACGACGCTGAATAACGGAAAGAGCACCTTTCATTTCTTCTTCCGACGGGACTGCCCCATCCTCCGCCTGATAGGTAATACTGACGCCTCCTGCCAGATCAAGGCCCAAATGTATATTTTTGGCGCTTCTGGAAGCGAGGCCGGGAAATTCTCCGAACGTGATCCAGCCGATCAAAGCGATCAGGATCAGACACACAAGGAGAATGGCGACCGGTTTCAGTTTTTTCATTCAACCTGTTCCTTTCTGTAAACAACATAACTAAATTATTTTACTCCCTCTCTACCCTTCTGTCAACATTCGTATTGGACTTTCAGGATGATTTCTGCTATCATAACAAAGTAAGTCTTTGAATATCATTCAGGAGAACGATTATGATCGTATCGGTATCTCATATACGTAAAGCCTTTGATACCAAGGAAGTCCTTCAGGATGTCTCCTTTCATCTCGAGGCAAAAGAAAAAGCGTCCCTGATCGGGATCAACGGTGCCGGAAAGACTACGCTCTTTCAGATCCTTCTGGGTAGATTAAGGCCCGATGAAGGAGAAGTTTATCTGCAGAAAAACCTGTCGATCGGATATCTTCCTCAGATCGCTGAATATGAATCTTCGAATCGCGTGGAAGAGGAACTTCTCACCGTATTTGATGATCTTCGCCGGATCGAAAAGGAAATGCATCATCTGGAAGAACAGATGGAAACAGATTCTTCCACCCTTTTACTGGAACGTTACGCCGATCTCAGACACCGGTATGAGGATCTGGATGGTTATCAGTATCGGAGCCGTGTACGTGGTGTGCTGGCCGGTCTTGGATTTGAGGAGTCGGAATACTCTCTTCCGATCGGACATCTTTCCGGTGGGCAGAAGACCCGGGTCATGCTTGGTAAACTCCTTCTGATGAAACCAGATCTTCTGCTGCTGGATGAACCTACCAACCATCTGGATATCGAATCCCTTACCTGGCTGGAAGGATATCTTTCTTCTTTTGACGGAGCTTGTCTTATCATTTCACATGACCGTTATTTTCTGGACCGGCTCTGCACCAAAACGATCGAGATCGAACGTGGAAAAGGAACGGTTTACAACGGTAATTACACCTACTACATTCAGGAAAAGCAATTCCGCCAGAAGATCGCGGTCCGTGAATATGAGGCTCAGCAAAAAGAGATCGCGAGACAGGAAGGGATCATTCGTGAACTGAGAGGCCGCGGTCAGGAGAAGTTTATCAAACGTGCGCAGAGTCGTGAAAAGATCCTGGACAAGATGGAAGTCCTGGATAAACCACAGGTCCTTAATGCTTCCATGCGTCTTCATTTCGTTCCGAACATCGAAAGCGGAGACCTGGTCCTTAAGGCGGAAGAGGTCGCGAAATCCTTTGATCAGCGACCGCTCTTTCATGGCCTCAGTTTTGAGATCCACAAAGGAGAACGCGTCGCACTGATCGGTGCAAACGGGATCGGAAAAACCACTCTTTTCAAAATGATCTTAGGGCAGGAAAGCCGCACCTACGGAGACCTCAGACTCGGTGTGGGTGTGTTTCCCGGTTATTATGATCAGACACAGGAAAACCTTTCACCGGACAAAACCGTACTGGATGAGATCTATGATACCTACTACCCTGCGCTGAACGTTCCGGAGATCCGGAATATCCTTGGCTGTTTTTTGTTCCGAGGAGATGATGTGTTTGGCCAGATCAGCAATCTCTCCGGCGGAGAAAAAGCAAGGGTATCTCTGTGCAAGATCATGCTTAGCAACTGCAACTTCCTTCTGCTGGATGAACCTACTAATCATCTGGATATCGCCTCCCGCGAAGTCCTGGAAGAAAACCTGAAAGCGTATAAGGGAACGATCCTGTTTATTTCCCATGACCGTTATTTCATCAATCAGGTAGCTACGCGGACTCTTGAACTGCTTCCGGATGAAATGGTTTCCTATCTGGGTGATTATGATTTCTATCTGGAACATAAACGCCAGGAGCGAAAAGAAAGCGAGCTTTCGGAGATCACAGACTCCAAGATCTCTTTTCAGAATAAAAAACAGGCCGCCAGTGATCTGAGACGGCTGAAAACCAGGGCGAACCGGCTGGAAAAAGAGATCGAAGACTGCGAAGCACAGATCGAAGATATCAAAAAGAAAATGCTCCTTCCCGAGAACTATTCTTCCGCTTCCAAATTCCGTCAGCTGGAGGCAAAAGTCTCTGATCTTGAAAAGAAGATCGAAGAAGATATGCTTCTGTGGGATGAAGTACAGCAAATGATAAAAGAGGCAGAATGATCTGCCTCTTTTCGTTATATCCGATCGTTCTCGATCAGTTTCTGTAGTTCGGAAAGATCCTGAAGGATCAGATAGCTTAAGCGTTTCATTTCTTCTGTTGGTTCGACCAGATCCGGGATCATGATCGGGATCAGTCCCGCCGCGTGTGCCGACCGGATCCCGTTGGGAGAATCCTCGACCGCGAGACAGTCTTTCGGTTCCATGCCAAGCACTTCACAGGCTTTCAGATAAATATCCGGCTGCGGCTTGGAATGAACGATCTGATCTCCTCCGACGATCTGATCAAAGTATCCGGAAAGACCTGTCTTTTCCAGATGATCCCGGATCACGCCCGTTCGAGTGGAACTGCAGATCCCGACAGGGATCCTTTTTTGTTTCAGAACTTTCAGGATCTCCCGTACGCCTTTTTTGATCGGCAGTCCTTCCTCCCGCAGCATGCGTTTCATGACCTCTGAACACTCTTTCGTAAAGGTTACCGCATCAAAATCCTGCCCATAGGCGTCTCTTACGATGTCGAGTCCGTCCAGATGATTGACGCCGATCACTCTGGGGTAGACGATCTCGATTCCTTCCAGACCCCACACTTTTCCGGTCTCGATCCAGCTATTCCTTGCGATCCTTTCGGTGTCGAACAGGACGCCATCCATATCAAAGACGACTGCCTTTACCATTTGTTCTCTCCTCTCAGGTTAATGTCATTGAGACGATATAAGGACGATGATCGGATACCGTGACCGCTGGAATATCGGCATCAGCAACATGGATATCATGACTGACAAAAACATAGTCGATCTTGCGGTCCGGTTGATCAGAAGGAAAACTAAGCTTTCTTTCTTGGAGTTTTTCAGCCGTATCATAAAGACGCTCACGAATCGGAACAAGAATCGGATCTTCCGGCGTCACATTCAAGTCGCCCATCAGAATAAACCGATCCGGCCGGATCAGACTCTGTACCGTCTGTAACGCTATCTGCTGCTCATCGGGATTCAGGCCGAAATGAGTCACGGCAATGGTTAGCGGACCAGCTTCGGTTAAGGCCTCCGCAAGAAGGACACACCGGGTTTCATAGTGTTTGTACTGCGGAAGACGTATCGGATCGGGAATAGCTATACACTGCGCTGAAAGCAAGGGAAAACGTGTCAGGAAGGAATTCCCATAGATCCCCCATCCCGGTACCTCGACAGCCGGAGCAAAAAACCAGTTCCATCCCAGGGCTTCCGCGATCTCCTGCACCTGAGCTTTCTCCCCAAAGCGACTGCCCGGTCCATAGCTTTCGTTGATTCCTATGATATCCGCGTCCAGGCTCTTTATCGCTTCCGTAAAAGCAGGATAATCCACTTCATCCAGTTTACCGGTACTGAAATGTCTCACATTATATGTCGCGATCTTCATTTTATCCTACCTTCCTTTCCTGAAATGGTTCTATTGCCGGATCCGTTCCAGCATATATTTCGCGTATCTTTTGGCAAGAGCCTCATCATAGCTGATCTCATTACTTTCGCAGTACTCTCGCAAGGCATCCGTGATCAGCGGATGATATTCCGAAGGCAAGTGACGAATTGCCCATTCGCCGCCTTCTTTTTTCGAAAGAACGAGACCTTCTTCTTTATATCCCAGTACTCTTGCCAGATTCAGAATCAGATACATGGGAAATTCAGAGATTTCCTCTGCGGCTCCTTCGATATCATACCATAGGGAATCCATATAATCACAGCTCGGGACCTGTGCAAACACGTCGTTTATGGACGCTCCGTACAGACAACGGCCTCTTTTGTTTATGATCGTAAAATGAGCGGCAAGGTCTTTATCCGTGCCATTCATTTTACGGATGTATTCCTCAGGATCTTTTTTATACCATTCCAGATGTCCCACGGAAAAATGCAATTCATACGGTGTTGGATATACAAAGGGCTTACAAACCTCTTTAAGAACGACACTCATCTCGATTCCTTTGACAGGTCCCAAAGCGTTGTACCTGACGACCATATCCATGTACTCTCTTTTGACAGCATCAGTCAAAGGCCGCTCGACCACCACGATCAGATCGATATCGCTCTTTTCAGGATTGAAGCATCCCATAGCAGCAGAACCGTGCAGATAGATCCCTGTCAAATCGTCCCGCAGGATCTTTTTCGATTCTTCAACAAATTCGTTAATCATCTTTTTTGCAGAAATCATTAGTCTTCTTCTTCCACAGGACCGGTCAGATATCCTTTTTTCTCTGCCGCTCGGGTAAACCGAAGCATGGCAAGCAAACAGTTTTCTGCGTTTGGTGCTTCGACCAGAATACGGATTTGTGAAAGATCGCCTGGGCGAAGCATAAAGCGAGCGTCGGTTCCAAGGGAATTTTCGATTTTCTCTGAAAGGGCAAACAGATCCGGATCATGCATCATCGCTTCTGTGTCCTGCACCGGCACTCTCCAGATCCGCTGTGTATATTCGTGCGGCTTAATGACTGCAGATAACGCTTCAAACGGTCTTAAAATCAGTCTTTTCGTTTCGATTCTCATCGCAGATTCTCCTTATGCCGTATTACCGTTTTCCTGTCCGAATGAACTCGATCAATTCTTCCAGATCGGTGAAATCATCATAGTCTCCTGTGATCCCTTCACGATGATAGACGATCCCCGCCTGCTCGTTCCGCTCCAGACAGTCAAGCAGTTCTTCCACGCCATACCGATGTGCGAACTCCGCAAAAGCTCGTGCCTTGATGATTCTTGCATACAGGCCCTTACGGCATTCTGCCGGATCGCATTCATAGCAGCCAGGAATGTTCTTTTCAATTACGCATTTACGGTTTTCACACCACTCAGCATCCTTGCACCATGACAGTTCCAGGAATCCGTCCCGCTTACACCCTTTGCAGGTGACGTTTTCAGAGCACAGACAACAAGCCAGCCCGCAGCGGGCAATTCCAAGTTCGCGTTTCATCGTTTTCGATCCTCCTCAAAGGTTTTTAATCCTCAAATTACCGGCAGTACTTTCTGTTCTATGAAATCTACTCTGTCAAAGATCCTCGGTTTGAATGACCCGGTTATTCCAACGGAGACATTCCTTTCCATATTCACATAGATAATATTGCCACTGTCTCCAATTGCGGCATATACTTCCCTGTCATCATAAGGCTTATACCACAGGTATCCATAGTTCATATATCCAAATCTCTCACCAAGTTTCAGATGTGGCGAAATCATATCTCTGAGGTATTCTTCGGAGATAATTCTTTTCCCGTCATACAGACCGTAATTAGCTACCATCGCGCCGATCACTGCCATATCAAAAGCAGACATGCACAATCCCCAGCCAGCCGTAACCGTATCCTGCGGATCGGAATACCACTCATATTTCCTCGGATTCTTATTCATGAAGAAATCAAACTGATCTTCTTTTGAACTGTCTCCGTGTATCTTGCGTTCAGGAAGCCCTAACGGCTTGAAAAGATTCCGATTGGCAAAATCGATACATTTTTCTCCTGAAGCATTTTCTATGACACCTGCCAGAATCTGGATCCCGAGCGTAGCATACTTGAACTCACCGGTTATTCCCTTTTTCCCTCCCAGAAAATCAAGAATTGCAAGTGTCCAATTATCCGAAGTACACACTTTGGTCCAGGGTTCAGACCTGTACTTAAATGGCGCAGTCATAGTAAGCAAGTGTCTGATCGTTACATCATAAATGGTTTTCTCTCCTCGCTTTACAGTGTAATCCGGAAAGAAATCCATCACTTTTTGATCCACACTCCTGATACACCCTCTGTCTAACGCAATTCCGGCAAGTAATGCCATTATGCCTTTGGTAACGGAATTGACATTCATAGCATCCCTAGTCTTGAATCCATGCCAACAGTCGTCCAATACTGTCTTTCCGTTTTTTATTGCATAAATCTGACAGATGTTGCTCTCATTCCCGGCGCTGTCAGAAACGAAACTGTATAGTTCTTCCTTGTTCATCTTCTTTCCTCACTCATATTGCTGCAAAACAGCGAGATTATTCAATTCACATTCCCCGTTCTCCTGAATCAGCGAAGCTCTCGTATCCGTGTCCGATAGACCCCGACCGTTCAAGGAAATAAGTCACAAAGCTCTGTGTGTTCAGGGGAATATATCAATGTTTTAAATAATGTGTACCTCGGCCGGTTCCATCTTTCCGAATATATCCTGAATCGATAAGGGCATTTAAAACTCTAATCGTCTTGGCTTTACTCCAGCCTAATTCCGTAGCAATCTCTACGCTCGAAAGGACTCTTCCGAACTTCAAAACATCCAACACTTTCTGCTCGTTTGTATTAACGACCATTTCTTTACTTAAACAAGGAAGGATTACTGTGATCGAATGATCTGTTATCCTGAAGTCAGGTTTCGTAGGAGCTTTTTTATAGGCATCATTGATTCGTCTTATTCCGGTTCCAAACATCTCGATATAATGCAGTCTGAAAAACACATTTCCTATAATAGGATTCCTGAGATTAGAGATGTCTCCATTCATGTATTCTTCTTTGGTAAGACCTCTTGGCAGTCCACCAGGAGAAGTCACCTCTATTCTGTCAGAAAACATGGCAATTCTGACGTGGGAATTTAAATCCCATTCTCTGTGAACAAGGGAATTGGCAACTGCTTCACGGAAAGCATTTTCCGGCAGCAATTCAACAGTTTTCCTTTCAATTCCTTCAATCATTTCATACTGGTAGTAACGTCTGAATGCTGAAACTGCCTTGTCGTATTGTTCTAAAACAGAGACCCCTGTAATCGTTTCTCTATCTAGTATCTCGTTGATCGAATTCCCAAATCGAGCGATATCTATACCGTAAAACTGATTTGTATCCGCAAATATTGCCGCAGCATTTGTATATTCTTTTTCTTCATTGATGAAGCCCAAAGTGCGAAGAATATCTTCATTGACCTTTTGTATTCCCAGTTTTTCAACCATTTTAGTTTCAAGATACTGAAAACTAAAACCATTTCTCCCACAAGGCAGTTCTTCATAATATAGATTTGAGCCTTCAAGAACCAGTCTCTTTAATTCGAAGTCATCTACTTCAACAGTAGATGTATCACTTCTGCGATATGCTTTTCCTTTATATAAATACGGTTTTTGTTTTCCCTCTGAAACTTTAAGAGTCATTACTTTAGACTTCTTATTTACGATGATAGAGAATTCAGGTCTGGGATGAATACTGTCGTTGATTTTATTCTCCACATCCAAACGCGTTCTTTCCGGGTCTGATATTCCTATCTGATCTCCGTTGTCATCAACTCCAAAGAGAATCGAACCGGTACCATAATTGGCAAAAGCGCTTACCGTCTTCAGAAAGGTATTCGTAATATCCTGTTTAAACTCTAGATTGCGGCTTTCTTTCATAGTGATATACCTCCTGTCCTTTGCGACTATATAATATCATATAAGAAACGAAAATGCAACGTTAATTATTGCGTTTCATCAGCGTGTCATTTCTTGCAAGTCAATCTGGATTGCTGATCACCTTTGATGAGATCTATGTCCGGAAACTGTTCAGCCGGATCATGATCTACAACGACAAGGTGATCTTCTCCTGCAAGGACGGGAAGGAAGTCACGATAAAGGAATAAGGGCATTGTAAAAGGCTCCCCGCCGCTGATGATGGCAGTGTGGGAGCCTTGGTTTTCTGTAGTTTTGTTAATCAAGCTTATATACATTGCAGCCGTCAATTAGTCCCATATATATAAAGCCGAGTTTCTCTGCTATGCGTTTTGTCGCTTTTTGTTCAGGTGAACATTCTATGACGACTGACTTTCCATCAGCATTTGCTTTCTGAATAAGCCGTTCGGTCAATGCTTCAGCCAACCCCTTTCCCCAGAATTGTTTTTTTAAAATCCATCCTATTTCTTTACTGTCTTCTTCATAATCATGATAAATAACATATCCGATAAAGATGCGGCCTTCATCTTCAACAGCGTATATAAGCGGGTTGTCTGTTAGACCAGAATTCTCTAAGAATGCTCTTGTTTGATCAAAGGTAAACGGAGGCTCAATAAAGCGCATGACCTCCTCGTCTGAGAGTAGCTCATACAATGATTGTAGGTCTTCGGCCTTAAAACGCCTGATTTTCAGATTCAATTAATCACCTCAAGTCGCTCGGACATCGAAACTACAGTTACAGCCCAATTTGACAGCAGAACGACCGTCTCAACTGACTACAACCGAAGAAACAGGTCAACATATTCGAAGGCAGCAACTAAAATACGTACCTTGTACCATGCGAGAGCAATAATCCATCTGT
>JAFZQZ010000010.1 GCA_017620135.1 Bacillota bacterium | reverse complement strand
GCAGCAACCGGAGATAGTCCTGTTCGATGGTGTTCGCATCGTTGGACAGAGCTGAGAGATAGCGTGCGCTGTTCTCGCCGGAGAAGGCCTGAATCCCCTTTTCCAACAACCGGTCAAAGACGTATTTCCGGTACTGCTGCATCGCCTTTGCGCGGACTTTGGAAAGGAAGGTTCGGTCGAGCAACCAGGCAGCCAGCAGCATCACGAAACCGACGCCCGCGACGAGAAGCAGCGTACCATAGCTGGCGGCAGTGTCGCCGGAGATTAGATCGGAGATTGCCTTGATGGTCCATGAGATCACGAGATTCGATGCGGCTGCGAGGAAGGCCGCGAGCACGGTCATCACGAGATTGAACTTGTTTTTGCGGAACAGCTCTTTGATAAACGGATGCCGCAGCGCTGTAATATCTTTCTTATTCACGATGATTCTCCTCCTCTTTCTCGATGCGGTTCCAAAGAGCAGTAAACTCTTCATTTTCAAATTGGCTTACCGCATGCCTGACACCGGCTATTGCTGTCACTCCCAGGTCATCGTGGGCGCTGGCGCCTTCAATGCGGGTAATAAAGCGGATGTCGCTTTCGTCATAGCTGGGAGAGGCGTCAAAAAATGCGGCAAGCTCTTTGGCTTTGATCAGAGTGTCGCGCGCCTCGCTGCGCTGTCCTGACAGAAACTGTGACCCGGCAAGGGTAGCGAGCAAAGCGGCGCTGACTCTGTCGAAATAGTTTGGCTTGTCCGCTTTCCGCAGTCCCTGCAGAACTCCGATCCCCCAACTCAGGATCGCCTGTGTGGAAGCATGATCACCACGGGTAAGGTATACGTTTATATAGCCGACGATCGTGGCGATAAGATCGGAGAGGAGCTTCGCAAGGGCCTCCGACAGAAACGGTACCGACTCCTCAACATGATCGTTTTGGGCCAGCGTATCACCAATCTGGGGGCTGTATAACCCGCCGGCGTTATGGGCTTTCCAAAGCTCGATGGCCCTGTCCGGTTCGCCCAACCCCAGATACGTTTCCGCGATCCTGCCGTAGATCGTCTGCTCACTGACCTGGGGATCGTCGTTTTGGTTCAGCAGCAAGCAGGACTGCTCCAGAAGCTCCAATGCGCGGCGGAACAGGGCCTTATCCCCGCTGTCAATACCAAACGCGCTGTACAGTGCTGCGCTGGCGGAGACGATCTGAAAGGAGTGCGGATACTTCTTGAGCGCCTTCTCCGCCTCCGCGAGCCCGTCCCAATCCTTGCTGCGGCGGTATTCCCGCAAACGCTTCACCGTGGCTTCTATGCGGTTATCCTTGACCTCATAGCCCAGCAATACGTCCACGGAGATATCGAAAAAGTCCGCCATTTGAACGATTAGTTCCAGCTCCGGGATCGACAGCTTCGCTTCCCACTTGTACACCGCGCCGGCCGTCACCCCCAAGGCCTCTGCCAGCTGCTCCTGGGTCAGCAACCGTTCTTTGCGAAAAGCGCGGATGTTTTCTGCCAGCATCATCTTCATGTGCCCTCCTCCTTTGTATTTCTGTTGATGATTATAACGCAGCGAATCCGAAAAATGAACAGACTATTCATATCAATAGGATTTTATTTTCCCTACCGTCAGTAAGGGTTTTGGTCTCGCGCGTGAAAGAAATCAATATAGAAAACAGTCCAAAAGATCTATGAGTCCTTGCATCAAAAAACGGACTGTTGCAAGAATCACAACAATCCGTTTTTATTTGCCAAGCCGGTCAGACAGATGCCCATTTAGATAACTCGTCAAATTGAGAATAAGCCCAAATTTCCGGAAGACTCCAGTTTACAGCTGCTTTCTGACGACCTTGTACTCATCGCCGTCGCGGTAATAAGGGCATGACTTGAAGCTTCCCTGCCGGATCTTGGAATAATCATCCTCATCCATCTGGCAGTCACACACATATTCTTCGAAATCCTCGTCATAGACGAGATACGCGCAGGTCTCACACAGAACGTCCATGGCTCAGCGAAGCCTCCGGCATTCCATATAATACCGTTTCTCCCTGGCCTCTCCCAGCGAGAAGCTCTTACGCACGAACGTCCCGTTCTCCAGCACTGTCCGGAAGAACGATCCACGCTCGAACTTATCAAAGACGATCGCGAGATTGCCGGGCTTTTCACCCAGTGCCAGACACTCCTCCCGCCCGTGAATGTATTCCAGCTCCGCGGCCGGATGCGACTTCCTGTATTCGGTCAGCCACTCATCGATCCTCGGCTGCAGATCCTGCAGGTCAAGGGACGGATCATCCAGACGAAGCTCCTTCCGTATCGCGGGAATATCCGCGGGATCAAGGTTCATCAGCAAACGGTGGATGGGATGGAACGACAGACCTTCGTCATACACACTGATCAGTTCCACCAGCGCGTAGCGAAGCGCCGGAATCTCGGGATGCGCTTTCCAGGTCTCTTTGGCCGCCGCCAGAGAATGATTGCCGTCGCCGACTGCCATCAGAAAGCCGTCATCACAGGCATCATAAAGTGAGGAAAGAACCTTTGCGATCTGTGCGATCTGGTCAGGCTCATTCAGGAAACAGCCTTCGATGTGGCCCCCATCCTGCATGAGATCGAAATCGTACAGACAGCGAAGGTCGCTGGCCTTTCTCATCTGCTCCAGCAGCGCGGTGAGCGCATTCTTCTCATCATCCAGCATGACCAGTACATGTGGCATCTCCAGCGAAGCCTTCTCACGGATCCTGATCCGCTCGGGCAGACGCTCCTTTACGGTCGCTTCCGTCGCGCGGATGAGATTATGGTTGCCGGGAACGTAATCGTACTTTTCCAGATCGATCGCCGCCACCAGACCATGGCGGATCAGCGGCGTCCCGTCAGGACGAGTTCCCACCGTACGGCGTACATAAACGAACCCCTCGCCTATGCTTCTGAGCGTTCCATCCGCGAGGTACCCGCTCATAGCCTGCTCGATCAACAGCTCTTTCTCGTCCTTTTGATCCAGCCAGGCTTCCGGCAGCATCAGGTGAAGCGCGGAAGGCGATGAGCCTACGATCCGGACCGTTTCTTCCCAGTACGCCGGCTCCGCGGAATGCTGATCACAGGCGATGACCGCGAACTTCGCGGGATCGATATCTTCAGCCGGAAGCAGGATTTCCGGCACCTTGATCCCAAGGGATGCCAATTGGTTTTCCATCTGTTTTGAACACGAAATCGCAAGCCTATCGCTTGCGATTTCCCTTTCTTTTCGTTTTCTCTTTTACAGGACCCGTACTCTCAGGATACCGTCGATCCCACGGATCGCGGCGACAGTCGAAACCTGAACTTCGTCCGACAGATCCAGCAGCGTATAGGCGAAGCTTCCGCGGCCTTTGTTCAGCATGTGCTCGATGTTGATCCCGTCAGCCGCAAGGAGCGAGGTGATCTGACCGACCATGTTCGGGGTATTACGGTTGATGATCGCCAGCCGCTGCACGCCGGCTCTTGGCAGCATCGCGTCGGGCAGGTTGACGGAGTGACGGATGTTTCCGTTCTTCAGGTAATCGTCGATCTCCTTGGCGGCCATATCCGCGCAGTTCTCTTCCGATTCAGGCGTGGAGGCGCCCAGGTGAGGCGTGATCGTTACGCCGGGAAAATCCACCAGCTCATCTACGGCGAAGTCCGTCATATAAGCCCGGACGATCCCGCTGATCATGGCCTTTTTCAGCGCTTCGGTATCGACCAGTCCGCCACGGGAATAGTTGATCAGGACAGCACCTTTCTTCATCTTGCTGAAGGCCGCCTCGCCGATCATACCTTTGGTCGTATCCAGCAGCGGCAGATGCAGAGTGATATAATCACATGTCGAGAAGATCTCATTGATGTCCGTAGTCAATTTGACGACACGGGTCAGATGAAGCGCGGATTCCACGTTCATATACGGGTCATAGCCAAGCACTTCCATATCGAAGCCTCTGGCCGCGGAGTTCGCGACCATGCCGCCGATGGCGCCCAGACCGATGACACCGAGCTTTTTGCCGTACAGCTCTGGTCCCACGAAGTTCTTCTTGGCTTTTTCCGCCAGCTTTTCGATCCCGGTCTGTCCGGAGGCTTTCGCCTCTTTCACCCATTCGATACCGCCGACGACCTTACGGCATGACAGCAGCATCGCACACAGCACCAGCTCTTTGACCGCGTTCGCATTCGCGCCGGGCGTATTGAATACGCAGATGCCCTGCTCGGTGCATTTGGCTACGGGTACGTTATTGGTACCGGCGCCGGCACGGGCGATCGCCACGAGCTCCGGAGGAAACTCCACTTCGCCCAGCTCGGCCGAGCGCACCAGGATACCGTCGTAGTTTTCCAGGCTGTCGGAAACCTGATATTCATTGTTATTCAGGGTATTGTAGATGATATCGGAAATCGCGTTGTACGTTCTGATCTTAAACATATGAAACTCCCCTCAGCCCGAAAGATCAGGCCATGTTCTTTTCTTCAAATTCCTTCATGGTCTCCACCAACAGCTGAACGCCTTCGATCGGCATCGCGTTGTAGATGGAAGCGCGGCAGCCGCCTACGGAACGGTGGCCTTTGATATTGATCATGCCGCGTTCGGTGCAGAGCGCCAGGAACGCCTTGGTCTGCTCTTCCGTGGGCAGCGTGAAGGTCACGTTCATGAGAGAACGGTCTTTCTTGGCTGCTACCGGATGGAACATCCTGGACTGATCCAGATAATCGTAAAGAAGATCGGATTTCTCTTTGTTCTTCGCTTCCAGCGCCGCGATACCGCCCTGATCCTCCACCCAGTGGAAGCACAGGCCGGCCATATAGATCGCCCAGCAGGGAGGCGTATTGTACATGGAGTCGTTCTTCGCCATCAGGTCATAGCGCATCATGCTGGGGACGATAGGATCGACATCCGAGCGGATCAGGTCCTTGCGGATGATGACCACGGTCAGGCCCGCGATACCCATGTTCTTCTGGGCGCCGGCATAGATCAGACCGAATTTCGAAACATCGAACTCCTTGCCGAGGATCGTGGAAGAAAGGTCGCAGACGAGCAGCTTGTCACCGACGTCCGGCAGCGTATTGAAGGTGGTCCCGAAAATCGTATTGTTGCCGGTAAAGTGCACATATTTCGCGTCCGCAGGGATCATGTCCGGCGTGACGGTCGGGATCTCGGAGAAATTCGATTCCTCGCCGCTCGCGACAGCGACGGCGTTGCCCCACTTCTTGCCTTCCTGATAAGCCTTCTTGGCGAACTGACCGGTGATGATATACGCGGTGGTATCGCCCTGATTCGTCAGGTTCATGGGGATCATGGAGAACTGCAGAGACGCGCCGCCCTGAAGGAACAGCACCGCATAGTTATCCGGAATATTCATCACACGGCGCAGGGTCGCTTCGGCGTCCTGAATGATCGGCTCAAAGTATTTGGATCGATGGCTCATCTCCATCACAGAGCTGCCGCAGTCCTGGTAGGAGACCAGATCTTTCTGTGCCTGTTCAAGGACGCTTAAGGGAAGCATCGAGGGGCCGGCGGAAAAGTTGTACAGACGTTTCATAGGAACTACTTCCTTTCTCGAATCTTTGTCCGCAAAACGCGGACTTCTATTGACTGAATCAGTATAATCCTTTAACTGGCTAAAGTCAATCGAGCAGAAGAAAACCTCCCTTTTCACCAAAAGTTCAGAGAAGAGAGAGGTTTGCTTGGTTTGTTTTAACAAAGATTTTTCGGCTGAAAACCGTCACCTGGTCAGGAGATCGCTGAGCGGTCCGGACGAGAGAACATGCAGCTCATGGAGAGCGCGCGTCGCCGCCACATAGAGCAGTTTCGCATTCTTGACGCCGACCGTTTTCACGGGCTTGGACGGATAGTTTTCTTCCGTCGGTTCCATCAACAGGACGACGTCGAACTCAAGGCCCTTTACTTCCTCCAGCGGCAGAGAAAGCAGCCGGAAATCTCCGCCTTCCGCGAGCCATTCGGGCCGTGTTTTGGCGATGACCTCTTCCCAGCTTTTCGCTTCCGCCTTCGTCCTGCATACGACAGCGCCGGAGCGGTGACCATTTTCGATCGCCTTTTCGATCAGTCGGACGATCTCATCCGGTATCGCTTCCTGTGCAAGCTTCCGGATATCGACCGGATCTCCGTGCCGGATGACCGGCTCGATCTTATATCGGCTGCCGGAAGCTTTTTCCAGGATCTTCCCGGCAAATTCGCTGATCTCGATGGTATTGCGGTAACTCTTCTGCAGAAGGCGGAACTGATCTTTTTCTCCTCTGAAGATACCCTTCGTCATGGCCTCCCAGTCGTTCATGCCCAGTTCGAAGTGGATATTCTGGGAAACGTCTCCCATGATGGTGAAATAACAGCCCTTCTGCAGTTTCTTCAGATAATAGTAGATGGCTTCGCCGAAATCCTGCGCCTCGTCGATGATGATCTGTCCGAAAGTCGGCGACGGTTCATCTTCTGTGAAATATTTCCGGACCAGGCAGAGTGCGGCCGCGTCGTAGACTGAAAACTGACCAAGCGCCAGCTTTTTCAGTGCTTCCGAGGTATCCACGCCTTGCTCCGCCCCGTATTCCTGAAGGAACATCCGATAGATCAAAGCGGCGCTGGAATGCTGATGCCGCTCATGATAGTAATCGCTGTACTCCTTCATTTTCTTCATGCGCAGGTTCTTCATGCGCTTGAAGGTGTCTTCGTCGGAAACGACGTCGGTCAGCATCTGGATCCGTCCGGCAAGGGTCTGATTCAGCAGGTTCTCGATCCGCCTCAGCGACCAGTCACGCCGGTAGTTCAGGAGGTCATACACCTGATCGCGGCTGATGATCTCACCGATCTCCTCATCATCGACCGCGCGCGGGCGAAGGATCCGAAGCCACCGTTTCTCCAGCCATTTATCCAGGGCCATGGCAAAAGCGAGCCGGCACTTGTAGCTGCCCGCAGCCGTCTCTTCCACGATCTCGAAATCGTCCCGCCAGTCCTCGTACAGCTCTTCGCGGAAGAAGACATCCATCCGCCGCTGCAGAACGCCGGTGACGTCCAGGTCCGGCAGGCCGCTGGCGATATAGTCGAGCAGCATCTCGGAACTGCCGATGATCAGAAACTCGTCCGAATGATAACGGTGACTGTAGTTGTAGAGGATATGTGAGATCCGGTGCAGCGCCACGGTGGTCTTTCCCGAACCGGCCACGCCCTGCACGATGATATTCTGATACGGCGTGGAACGGATGATCTGGTCCTGCTCCTTCTGGATCGTCGCGATAATGTCGGAAAGTACGACATCCTTGTGCTTCGCCAGGTACTTGACCAGCAGCTCGTCATTCGCGGCAACATCGGAGTCATAGAAGCCGTTCAGAACACCGTTTTCGATGTCGTAGGTCCGCTTCTGGACGAGGTCGATCGCCATCGGCTCGTCCTCCGGCACCTCGTAGGTCCCTTCGCCGAGCTCATTCTCGTAGTAGACTTTCGCGACCGGCGCGCGCCAGTCCACTACCACGATCCGGTCGTTCGCCTGAATGCCGTTTTTGCCGACATACAGCGCCTCTTCCGTCCCGTTCTTTGTCTCCCAGTAGTCGATCCGGCCGAAATACGGCGAGGGATAAGCGGTCACGTTCTTCCTGAGGAGATTGCGCGTGTGCGTAAGGAGCGCGTTCGCGATCGTCAGCTGCTGTGACATTTGCGAGTTGAGTTCCTTGTCACGCGGCGTGATCCGGTCGTTCAGTTCTTCCGTCTCCTGATGGACCTGATCGACACGCCCGGTCAGACGCTCGATGTTCGCGCGGATGATGGTGCGCGTCTCCTGCAAATGTTTTTCTTCGTCGATTTGTCTCGGCAGCATCTTTCCCCCTTTCGTGACGGAACCGCCGCATCAAGCTTTTTCAAAGCTCAAAACGGCGGTTTCTCACCATTTCTATTTCATGTGTACATCCACCTGCGGGAACGGGATCTCCAGTCCGGCTTCGTCCAGGGCCTTCTTCCCCTCTTCCGTCAGATAATAATAAACGTTCCAATAATCCGTATTCTTTACGAACACTCTCAGCCGGTAGGTCACGGAAGAATCCGCCATCGCCTGCAGCAGCACCTGCGGCGCCGGCTCTTCCAGCACCAGTTCATTCGCCTTCGCGACTTTCAGCAGGACCTGGCGCACCTCATCGGATTTCGCTGAGTAGCTCACGGAATAATCCATATCGATCCTGCGCCGTTCCTCGGCCGAGAAATTCGTGATGGACGAATTGGTAAGCTGGCTGTTCGGAAGCGAGATCTCCTTGCCGTCCGGCGTGACCAGGATCGTGTAATACATCCCGATCTGCTTCACCGTCCCGTCGATATCGCCGACCTTGATATACTGGCCCGCCTTGAACGGCTTCAAAATCAATATGACGACGCCTCCAATGAAGTTCGACAGAACGCCCTGCACCGCCAGGGTGATAGCCGCGCCGACGAGCGAAACCAGGGTAACGAACAGGGAAAGCGGAACGCCCATGACGCCGGCCGCCGAAAGGATCACGATCGCGAGCAGCAGCACGTGGATCAGATTCTTCAGGAAACCGGCCATCGTCGGTTCCATCTTCGCGAAGAGTTTGCTCTTCTTCAGCAGATGTTTGATCCATTTGATGATCAGCAGGCCGATCACCAGGATCAGGATCCCGCCTAACAGTTTCAGGCCCGCCTGTACCAGTGTCGGGCCCAGCGTCGTCCAGTCCATAAAAGCTCCTTTTCAGCCGGTTATGCCAGCATTTCCTTACAGACTTTGACCAGGTTTTCCGCCGACAGTCCGTAGAGCTTCAGAAGCTCAGCCGCCGGTCCGGATTCTCCGAAGGTATCCATCACGCCCACACGGCGTACCGGGGTGGGCAGTTTCTCGGAAAGGACTCCGCAGACCGCTTCGCCTAAGCCGCCGATGATCGAATGCTCTTCCGCGGTCACGATCTTCCCGGTCTCTTTCGCCGCTTTCAGCACGATCTCCTCGTCCAGGGGTTTGATCGTCGCCATATTGATGACGCGGCAGGAGATCCCCTCTTCCGCCAGCAGCTTAGAAGCGTCCATCGCTTCCTTGACCATCAGACCGGTCGCGATGATCGTGATGTCGCTGCCGGGGCAGATTTCCTCGCCCTTACCGATCTCGAATTTATAGTTTTCTTCATCGTGGAACACCGGTACGGCCAGACGCCCGAAGCGCATGTAGACCGGGCCGACATACTCATACGCCGCTGCCACAGCCGCTCTGGCTTCTACATAGTCCGCCGGGTTGATGACCACCATGCCCGGGATCGTGCGCATCAGGGCGAGATCCTCGTTGCACTGATGGCTGGCGCCGTCTTCACCCACGGAAATGCCCGCGTGGGTCGCGCCGATCTTGACATTCAGGTGCGGATAGCCGATCGAGTTTCTGACCTGCTCGAACGCGCGGCCTGCCGCGAACATCGCGAAGGTCGATACGAAGGGGACCAGTCCGGTGGTGGAAAGGCCAGCTGCCACGGCGGTCATGTTGCTCTCGGCGATACCGCAGTCGAAGTGGCGGTCCGGGAAGGCTTTCTGGAAGGTACCGGTCTTGGTGGCCCCGGCAAGATCCGCGTCCAGGACGACCAGATCCTCATGAAGCGCGCCGAGTTCTTTCAGCGCATTACCGTAGCTGTCGCGGGTCGCGATTTTCTTCACATCTGCCATGACTTAGCCCTCCAGTTCCTTTAAAGTCGCGTTCAGTTCAGCGAGCGCCTGCTCGTATTCCGCATCGTTCGGCGCCTTGCCGTGCCATCCGGCCTGGTTTTCCATGTAGGAAACGCCCTTGCCCTTGGTGGTCTTCATCACGACCGCATAGGGTTTGCCTTTGGTGGCTTTCGCGTGAGCGAGCGCCGCCTCGATCTGATCAAGGTCCTGGCCGTCGATCACTTCTACTTCCAGTCCGAAAGCTTTCAGTTTTTCGTCGATGGGATACGGGCTCATGACCTTGCTGATCTCGCCGTCGATCTGCAGGTTGTTGTTGTCGATGAATACACAGAGATTATCCAGTTTGTAATGCGCGGCGAACATCATGGCTTCCCAGACCTCGCCTTCCTGGATCTCGCCGTCGCCCAGAAGCGCGTAGACGCGGTTCGGCTTATTCTGATACTTGAAGCCTTTGGCCATACCGCAGGCCGTGGAAATTCCCTGACCCAGAGAACCGGTGGACATATCCACGCCCGGAACGTCGTTCATGTTCGGATGTCCCTGCAGGTAGCTTCCCACATGGCGCAGCGTCTTCAGATCCTCGACCGGGAAAAATCCGCGGTTCGCGAGGGTCGAATATAAAAGCGGCGCCGCGTGGCCCTTGGAAAGGACGAAACGGTCCCTCTCCTCCCAGCGGGGATCCTTCGGGTCGATCTTCATTTCCTTAAAATACAGATATGCCAGAAGCTCGGCGGAGGAAAGACTTCCGCCGGGATGGCCGCTCTTCGCGGCATGGGTTCCTTCGATGATCCCGATACGGATCTTCGTCGCGATGATCTGTAACTCTTTCTTTTCTTCGTTTGTCATAGATGACTCCTATCTGTTTTAAAAATCATGGGATTTCGTCAACTAACACTCGTATTATACACTTGAACCTGTTCTTATGACAACCTTGAAATACAATAAAGTATCACAGGCATGTCTGTTGCGTCTGGTTTTGTCATTTTTCCACTTTCGTCCGCAAGAATTTCTTTTCGTGCGTCTGAATAAAGTCAAGTCCAAATTTGTGTGTAAATTCCTTTAGGTCATGTTTGGTTGCGAAAGGTGAGCGTTGATCAGGCCGCCATCAGATCTCTTTGTTCCCTTGCAATCTGTTTTAAGGTGTCCGATAGTGACAGAATCTCCTGAT
>JAFZQZ010000098.1 GCA_017620135.1 Bacillota bacterium | reverse complement strand
GATGACCTTGCTGGCGGCAAAACGGACAGGGATGCCTGCGCTTTTTGCGTGATCTTCGATCAGGTGGGCAATGCCGTGCAGACAGCGGTGTACCGCACCGCCATGATCCGTCTCATCACAGAAGTCCTGCCGGATCGGTCTCTCCTGATATTTCGCGATATGGATCGCGTGGTCTACCAGTTCTTCGATGCCTTCGTTCTTGGCTGCGGAAATCGTGACGACAGGAACTTTCAGCAGTTCCTCCATGGCGTTCACATCGATACTTCCGCCGGAACCGATCACTTCATCCATCATGTTCAGTGCCACCACCATCGGTACATCCATCTCCAGCAGCTGCATGGTCAGATAGAGGTTTCTCTCGATGTTTGTCGCATCGACGATGTTGATGATGGCTTTCGGTTTTTCATCCAGCACGAAGTTGCGGGAAACGATTTCCTCGCTGCTGTAAGGAGACATGGAATAGATGCCCGGAAGATCTGTGATCAGCGTATCCGGATGTCCCTGAATGACACCGTCCTTGCGATCTACCGTTACGCCCGGGAAGTTGCCGACGTGCTGGTTGGATCCCGTCAGTCTGTTGAACAGGGTAGTCTTGCCGCTGTTCTGGTTTCCGACCAAAGCAAAAGTCAGTACCGTGCCTTCCGGAAGCGGATCGCCGCTCCCTTTCGGATGGAACTTGCCTCCTTCACCTAAACCCGGGTGAGGTGTTTTATGATGTTTTCTGATTTTCTTCTCTTCTGTTTCTTCGCTCGCAGGAAGCGGATCGACTTCGATCTGTTGCGCATCTTCCAGACGCAGTGTCAGTTCATAGCCGTGAATCATGATCTCGATCGGATCGCCCATCGGCGCATATTTGACGACCGCCGCTTCGACGCCTGGTATGACACCCATGTCCAGCAGGTGCTGCCGCAGCGCGCCTTCTCCGTTGACTTTCGTAACGACGGCTCTTTCACCGATCCTGATATCTTTTAACGTTTTCATCTTCTTCGCTCTTTCTATCCGCTACCATTATATACCATCTTCTCTTCTGTACTTTCTCTGTCGCTGTTCCAGGATCGCTTCTTCCGCTTCTTTTTTATTCGGATAGACCCGGTTTTTTCTTAAGCGGAATCCTCCGTGCATATTAAAGTAGGGATTGTCGTTGCCGATCCACACCGTTACGAAATATCTTAACGTCACATAGTCTCCTGAGATGCGGATGATTTCCGCTTCCGCCGGCTGACCGTTACGGTTGTAATAGACCTTGTCTCCTGCTTTCATCGATTTTATTGTAACTGATTAATTGAAATTAATTCAAGTATATAATCAATAATAATCCGGAGATTATCTGATTGCTCAGTCATTCTCCGGAGATAGACTTTTTATAGTTCTGATAGTCGGTATATACCCCATTGGTGATCCAGTCGAGATGATAGCGGACCGCCAACGGATTGGTTTTCCATTCTTTGGAATCCTTGTCTTTCCAGACAACAATGCCATACTGTCGCTTTTCAGTATGATAGGTCTTCCCGGCTTCCCGACATTCATTCATATACTTCGTGAAGATTTCCAAGTCGGCAGCACTATAGAGTTCTTTGTATTTTTCCGGATCCTTCTCGATCATTTCCGCAAGCTCTTCATAGGAATGATCCTGCCCCAAAAGCCACAATACATCCGACTGGTAATTCTCCAGATACTTCCGGAAATACGCACCGATGTCATAACCGGTAAAAGTAACCAAAACGGACTTTCTTTCGGATCCGGATTCATCGCTTTCCATGTCTTCCGTTTCCTGAAGTTCATATTCAAAATCCTTCATGAGATCTTCGATCTGCTGCAGATAATTCCGATTCATTGAGGATATGACGTTCGTCATCGTCTGCGGGTTCTGTTGTGCTTTTTTCAGGTATTCGTCAACGACTTCTTTCGGTTCCTTGGTTTTCTGACATCCTCCCAGCAGAAATAGCGATAATACGATCAGGAGGATCAAAGGTTTTGCAACAGGTTTTTTCTGTTTCATAGAACGGATTCCTTTCAGAGCTTTTATATCACGAGTATATCACCGTCAAAAACGGAAAGAAAAGTCCTTTTCAGGACTTAGTTGTTCAAATGTTCCAGCAGCTCTTCCGGTCTGGAAAGCAGGATATCCGCACCGTTTTCCTGCAGGGTCTTAAGATCTCTGTATCCCCACAGACAGCCGACTGCCTTGATCCCGGCGTTCTTCGCCGTAAGCATATCCGTATCGCTGTCTCCCACATAGAGGGCTTCTTCTCTGCTGATCTGCATCAGATCCAGGATCTGCAGCACACCAGTCGGATCCGGTTTACGCGGGACACCTTCTCTTGCACCCATGACTTCCGTAAAACGGATATCCGGGAAGCATCTTGAAATCAGGATCTTTGTGGTGTTGTCGCTCTTGTTGGAGTTGATCGCCAGCTGTATGCCTTTTTCCTGCAGTGTTTTCAGGACTTCATTCATTCCTTCGTAAGGTACTGTTTCGATGCAGCAGTTCTCCCGGTAAGTATCGCGGTAATAGATGCCGACTTCCTTCCGCTTCGCTTCATCCGTTCCTTCCGGAACGATTGCATCGATCAGTTTCTGAAACCCGTTGCCTACGCCCGCCTTGACTTCTTCCGCCGTTTTCAACGGGAAACCGAAATGTTCCATCGCCAGATTGACGGAATGATGCAGGTCAGGCAGGGTATACAGGGTCGTACCGTCCAGATCAAAGATCACACCCTTGATCATCAGTATTTCTCCACGATATCGTCTTCGTCTTTATAGATCGAATCGGCAGGGATGATGCCTCTGACTCTGGAAAGAGGATAGACGTTGGAGTTTCTTCCGATCACCGTACCCGGATTCAGCACTGAGTTGCATCCGACTTCTACATGGTCGCCGATCATGGCACCGAATTTCTTCAGTCCGGTCTCGACGTCCTCTTCGCCGTGGACAACGACCGGTTTCTT
>JAFZQZ010000097.1 GCA_017620135.1 Bacillota bacterium | reverse complement strand
TTCTGCTTCAATACTTAGTCTTTTCATGGCTGCTCTCCTATTCTTTTGTTTTTAGCGCTGTTTTAGATAGCTCGCATCTTTCGGTTCATACGGTACGGAAATGAAGTCTTTCTTTTGGTGGTACAAGCAGCATACAGTTTCAATGTATTGCCAATTCAAAAACAAATCAACAAAACGTAGTTATAATTCTCGCTTCAAATAACCGCATGTAAAGGGAAAGAAATCAAACTTTTGGGTCCCGAAATGAATGGCTCCATTACGTTCATACCATTTGCAAAGAATAGTGTTTTCTTCAACAATTCCAATATTCATAACGTGACAACCCACACTTTTCGCAAAAGCACAAGAATGATCCAACAATTGCTGACCTATTCCATGGTGTCTGTATTGCGGCAAAACAGCAAGATTATTTAATTCACACGCTCCATTTCCCTGAATCAGAAGAGAGTAATATCCGCATATAGTCCCGTCCTTTTCAAAAACAAACATCGGCCTGTGTTCTTCATCCATCTGCCAATACAGTCTGTCTTCTGAAATAGCGAAAGCGGTAAACCTCGGTGCGTTTTCTTTTGTAATTCCGTATTCATCTGCAACGGTCATAAAACTGCTCCGTATCAAGTTCACGCATGTTGGTATATCTTCTCGCTTTACTTCCCGTATCATGGTTTTTCTCCATAAAATTCTGAGCTTGCCATTCTTATTTCGTTTATCTCAGATAGTCCACATCTTTTGGCTCATACGGCACTGAAATGAAGTCTTTCTTTTGGCGGTACAAGAGGCATACCGTCTCGACGTGGCCGGTGTGCGGGAACATGTCGACTGGACATATCCTTTCGATCTGATACGCAGCACATAATACCTTCAGGTCTCTGGCCAGTGTAGCCGGGTCACAGGAAACATAGACGATCCTTTTCGGCTCCATGGAAAGCAGCGCGTCAAGCAGTGCCTTGTCACAGCCGCTTCTGGGAGGATCGATTACGGCTTTATCTACCCGAATCCCGCTTTTCAGTTTTTCCGGGACGGTCTCTTCCGCTTTGCCAACATAATATTCCGCGTTTGTGATCCCGTTCAGACGCATATTATCATGCGCGTTCTCGATCGCTTCCGGAACCACCTCGACCCCATAGATCATCCGGACGTACTTCGCAAGGTACAGGCCGATCGTACCGGCTCCGCAGTAGATATCCCAGACAGTGTCTTCTTCCTGCGGATCGATCAGCTCCTTAACGAGATCATACAGGACCTTCGTCTGCCGGCTGTTCACCTGGAAAAAAGCCACCGGAGAAACATGGTACGAAAGATCTCCGATTTTCGCTGTCATATACGGTTTTCCGTACAGGATCTTTGTCTCTTTTCCCAGGATGACGTTGTTGCGGTTCTGATTGATATTGATGGAAAAACTGGTAATACCTTCCTTCTGTGCAAAACGGATCCAGTTTTCCTGATGTGGCAGTTTCTTCTGGTTGATGACCAGACAAACAGAAACTTCCTCTGTCTGTTCATCATCCCGGATCAGTATATGACGAAGCATCCCTTTGCCGCTCTGTTCATCATACGCGCTCATTCCAAGACTATCCGCGTACCGGGTGATATTTTCCGCAAGAGCATTGGCGGTACGGCTTTGGATCATGCAGTCTGTGACCGGGATCAGTCTGTGGGAATGGGGAGCATAAAAGCCATGGATCAGGCCTCCATACTGCATCTGTACCGGAAACTGAGCTTTATTGCGATAGTATATGGGATCCTCCATCCCCCGGGTATTTTCTATGATACGGTCAGGAATCTCATCTTCCGTAAACTGGCCGATCCGTCGGACAGCCGAGAGGACGGTTTCTCTTTTCGCCTTCAGCTGTTCTTCATAGGAAAGATGCATGAGCTGACAGCCACCGCACTTTTCATAGTTGGGGCATAACGGTTCTACACGCGTCGGGGATGCTTTTTGTATTTTCAAACATTTCCCGATGGCATAGTTTTTCATCAGCTTGACGATATGGGTATAGACCTCTTCTCCCGGTAATGCTCCCGGTACCATGACTGTGAATCCGTTATAGCGTCCGACGCCCATCCCTTCAGCTGTCAGGGAATCAATAGACAGAAGAAGGTCCATGTTCTTTTGAACAGGGACCGTTTGATGTTTATCCTTCATTTTTGTATCCTGACTTGTAGAAATAGCGTTCCAGGGGACGATTGAAACTGGTCCAGTCTCCTTCAGTCAGATCAGACTCGATCGCCTCTTCGACCTGTTTCATCTTGGAATCCGAATAATCCGCCAGATGCAGTGCCATGGCTTCTTTGGTAATGGGCACGACCGGTGAACCGAATTCTCTTTCTCCATGGTGAGACAGGATCATATGCTCCAGCAACATCAGTTTGTGCGGATCAAGCTCTTTGATTTCTGATCCTTTTGCGTGAACAAGCTGATATCCGATGGAAATATGACCGATGAACCGGCCGGGGTCGGAATAATCTCCCATCGGAAGAGGTTCCAGTTCGACCAGTTTTCCGATATCATGCAGTAATCCGCCGGCGATCAGAAGATCCCGGTCAAGATCCGTGTATTGCTGCTTAAGAGAAAGCGCGATGGTGGTAACGGAAACCATATGCTCCAATAATCCGCCGATATATCCGTGATGGATGTTTTTCGCGGCAGGATGAGTTTTCAGCCTTCGTACCGTCTCCGGATCATCCACACAGAAGGCGGCTACCAGTTTCCTAAGGCCTGGATCTTCGATGGACTGATACAGCATCAGAAGCCGCTGATAGATGTTTTCTGTACTCTCCTTGCTGGTACGGAAAAAATCCGATACCTGATATTCTTCGGGATTGGAACGGCGAAGGCGGGAAACCGTCAGCTGCAGCGCGTCGTTGTATAACGATGCTTTCGCGTCTACCTTGACGATATCTCCTTTATCGAAACCTCCGATCTGCGGTCCCAGATCCCATACCATAGCATTGATCGAACCGGTCTTATCCTCCAACTGGAGTTTCAGATAATCTTTTCCTGTTTTTGTCACAAGCTGCTGTTTATCTTTACAGAAATAATGACCGATCACATGAGAACCATCCGTCAGATCCTTGATGAAAGCCATTTAACCTTCCTCCTGCTATCTTCTCGTAGTTGAATCCTTTTCACCAACAGTCAGTGTGATGGTGACCGTTGTCTTTTCACCGTCTATGTATCCACGAAGGACTTCGATCTCCATACTGTCGCCGATCTGTTTACTCATCACGATATCCGACAGATCGTCGAATGTGTGGATCGGTTTTCCGTCCATCGCTGTGATCACGTCAAACACGAGTACTCCGGCTTGCTCCGCCGGTCCGTTCTCGATCAGCGCGAGCACGATCACACCTTCGGGAATGTCATACATGGCGGCATAGTTCTCGTAATTGATCACATCCATACCGGTAATACCGATAAACGGTCTGGATACTCTTCCGTAATTCACAAGATCTTCCAGGATAGGTTCCGCCACATTCGATGGGGTGGCGAATCCCATACCCTCGACCTGTGTATCTTCGATCTTATAGTTATTGATCCCGATCACTTCGCCCCGGCCGTTGACGAGAGCTCCGCCGGAGTTTCCGGGATTGATGGCCGCGTCTGTCTGAAGAAAGACCATCGTCTGTCCTACATTGTTCTCATCGACGAACGTGATGTTTCTCTCCAGTCCGCTGATGGTCCCGACCGTTACCGAATTTCCGAACCGGATATCATAGGCGCTGCCGATCGCGATGGCCAGATCGCCGAGCCTGCACTGATCACTGTCGCCAAAAACCGCGATCTTCATATTTTCGATCATGGATGGTTCGAGATCGGATTTCAATATATACATGACAGCCAGATCCGTATCCGTATCCGCACCCTGCGGGTAGGCTGTGATCTCCTCGGATCTGTCCCCCATGATCACATGGACGGAAGCCGCGTTTTCGATCACATGGAAATTAGTCGCGATAAAGATTTTTTCCGTGTTTTCCCCTATGATGATCGCTGAACCGATGGAATCCTGAGACTCTGAAAGGAATGCATTGGAATAACTGGCATGGATCCGGATCGCGACTACGCTTTTACCTACGTCTTCAGCGATGTCCGCTATGGTTTCATAGGTCGAATCCTGAAGCTGATGGATCTGCTGGACAGATTCATCCTGTATCTTCTGAAGGACGAAGAATTTTTCCTGTACCTGTGTCTTTTGCGCAAGCGAACGACCCAGATAAGTACCGACTACGGTCGAAATGATCAAGGCCAGCGCGCAGCAGATCGCTGTAACAACGATCCATGCATGCGGATGCTGTTTCTTTACCGGTGGCGGCGGCATAATCCCTGGCTTCAGGCCATAATCACCAAACCCGTAGACACGGGGATCATACCCGTTTCCGGGCTTGTTTTCACTCATTTTCCGGCATCCTTTCCTATGCGTTGTTCGGTTCCAAGAGGTAATGTAAAGGAAAACTTGGTTCCTTCCCCAAGACGGGAAGTGACGGAAATATCTTCTCCGTGATTGACGATGATTTGTTTGGCGATCGCAAGACCAAGTCCTGTTCCCAGTTTATTCATTCCCCGGGACTTATCGCCTTTATTAAATCTGTCAAATACATGCGGCAGCGCGCTCTCTTCGATCCCGCATCCGGTATCTTCCACACTGATATGCGCTTTTCTGCCGATAATACTGGTTTCGACTGTGATCGAATCACCTTCACTGGTAAACTTCAGAGCATTATCCAGAAGGTTATAGATCACACGCTGGATCTGATCAAAATCCGCGTTGACGAATAATTTATCCTGTATAAATTCGAACTTGATCTGTATCTTTTTCTCTTCCACCCTTTGTTCAAAACTGAGAGCGAGACCAATGATCATCTCATTGATATCGAAGGACCTGCGGTTTAACTCGATCTGTCCGTTTTCCATTTTGGTCAGATCAAGCACATTATTGGTCATCTTTGTCAGACGATTGGCTTCATCCAGTACGATCTGTAAATACTTGTCATACGAATCCTGCGGGATCGTTCCATCCAGCATGGCTTCCACATAACCTTTGATCGAGGTCAGCGGTGAACGAAAATCGTGGGATATATTCGCGATGAAATCCTTCTGGAGGGTCTCTGCCTGGGAAAGATCCCGGGTCATCTGGTTGAACGCCTGTGAAAGCTGACCGATCTCATCATTGGCTGTCACCTGTACTTCCTGTGAAAAATCACCTTTGGAAATAGCGGCCGCCGAGTCTTTCATCTGTTGGACAGGTGTCAGGATATTATTACCCATGACAGATGTCATCAGAACAGACGCCAATACGATCAAAAACATGATCGTGAGTACGATCATCAGAAGCCTCCGGCTGGCAAATGAAATGCCTTCCATGGAGATATGAAGGAAAACTGCCCCGTTCTTCTGAACTCCGACAGTTTGAATCGTTCCGTTGATCCTGACCTGTGAAGTCTGGATATAGACTTGCGGATAGCCGATCGAGATCGTACTTACACTGAACGCGGAGGGAAACGCACTGACGACATTTTTCAGGGATCCCCCATCCAGGACGTTCTTCACCATCATTTTTTCATCATTGGAAAACCGGCTGAAATCGATCGTGGCAGACTGAGTAGCCGGATCGGAGCCGAAAACGGATATATATGTCAGGTTTTCATCCGCCGGTGTACAGACCCAGATACAGATCTGAGAAGACTCCGCCGCTGTCTCCAGCACACGATAAGCCTCCGGTGATTGAAGAAAGTCTTCATTTTCCAGTACTTCTGCGATCAGCTGATGCATGTTCTCCAGTTCATCGATCTTTTCTTTCACAAAATACTGTGTGAAGATCTTCGGCAGAACGGATGCGATCAATACAAGAATTGCCAGAAGAAGGATGATATATATACCGAAAAACTTAACTTTGATCGAAAGAAAGCGTTTTTCGCCTTCCGTTTTTTCCTGCATACTCATTTGACTTCCAGTTTATACCCGACGCCCCATACCGTTTTAATGCTCCAGGACGGATGTTCTTCATCCGATCCTAGTTTCTCACGGATCCTCTTGATGTGAACATCCACTGTACGTGTGTCGCCATAGTACTCGTAGCCCCAGATCTGATTGAGAAGCTGTTCTCTGGTAAAAACCTGATTGGGGTGCGAAGCGAGATAATAAAGAAGCTCGAGCTCCTTGGGAGGCATCTCAATGTTTTCATCCCGGTAAGAAACGGAATAATTGGACATATTGATGGCAAGCTGTTCCAGGATGATCTTCTTTCCTGTCTCTTCTTTAGCGTCCAGCCGCCTTAAAACCGCTTTGACACGGGCGACCAGTTCTTTGGTGTCGAATGGTTTCACCATATAATCATCCGCCCCGAGTTCCAGACCCAGGACTTTATCAAAGGTCTCACCTTTCGCGGTCAGCATAATGATCGGTGTACGACTTGTTTTTCTGACCTCACGGCAGACTTCGTAACCATCCATTTCCGGCATCATGATATCGAGAATGATCAGATCCGGTGAATAAGAACGAAAGAGGGAAAGAGCTTCTCTTCCATCCTTCGCTTTCTGGGTATCATACCCTTCTTTGGTAAGATAGAGCGCGACCAGTTCAGCGATGTTCGCGTCATCATCCGCGATCAGAATTCTTTGTTTGGTACTCATCTCAATCTCCTTCAAGCTTATTATTCACCGGACCGGTTCTTCAGTTCCGCTACAGTGACTCCGGAATCACCTTCGCCCATGTTTCCGAGACGATAGGACTTAACGTAAGAACACCGTCTCAGATACTGATGTACGGCTTTACGCATGGCGCCGGTCCCTTTCCCGTGAATGATCCGGACTGTCGGAATACCGGCAAGTGTCGCGTCATCCAGGTACTTATCCAGTACAGCGATCCCTTCATCCGTCATCATACCGCGAAGATCACACTCGATCCGGACAGAGGCCGATTTATTAGTAGTGGCACTGTCTGTGGTACGATCTATTTTCGCTTTTGCTTTTCCGGAAGGAACATCACTGATGATCCCCAGGATATCATCCAGTTTGACCTGCATCTTCAGGATGCCGGCCTGCGCCCGGATGGTTCCTTTACTGTCCGGTGTGGACAATACCGAAAAGGGCTGCTCGAATCCGCTGACCCGGATCTTCGTACCGGGGATCAGTTCCGTTTTATCAAAGCGGGTTTTGGGTTCTTCCGTACGGAAAAGATCAGGAGTGAGATCGTTGGATCGTTCACGAAGTTTCCTTCTCTCTTCCTCCAGCGCCTTCATATCGACTGCTGTGCCCTGGCGAAGCGCTTTGTTGACCTTGGAAATGGCGTGATCCGCTTCCGCCTTTGCCTGATCGATGATGGCTTTCGCTTTTTCTTTCGCGTCATCCATCACTCTTCTCGTCTTTCGATCCAGTTCTTCTTTTTGTTTCTGATGCTCTTTCCGAAGCTCTTTGATCTCCAGATTCAGACGATCGATCTCCATCTTTTCCTCTTCGATCTGTTTCCTTTTGGATTCCAGATCGCTGATCATATCTTCAAACTGGATATCATTGCTCTCCAGAAGATCTCCCGCCTTACGGATGATATCATCAGAAAGACCCAGCCGTCTCGAGATGGCAAACGCATTGCTTTTCCCGGGAAGTCCGATCATCAGTCGGTAGGTAGGCATCAGGGTCTCAATGTTGAACTCACAGCTCGCGTTTTCGACCTGATCCGTAGAAAGGGCATAGATCTTCAGCTCACTGTAATGTGTCGTAGCGGCTGTCAGGATCCCTCTCTCCCGAAGATATTCCAGGATCGCCTGTGCGAGGGCCGCGCCTTCCGTAGGATCTGTTCCTGCACCTAATTCATCGAATAGGACAAGTGAATGATAGGTGACTGCTTTCAGTATCTGAACGATATTGACCATATGGGAAGAAAAGGTCGACAAACTCTGTTCGATACTCTGTTCATCGCCGATATCCGCGAACACCTGATCCAATACAGTCAGCGAAGGATCATCTCCTGAAGGAATATGAAGACCGCTTTGTCCCATGACCTGCAGTAAGCCGAGAGTCTTAAGAGAAACGGTTTTACCACCGGTATTGGGACCCGTGATCACAAGCGTCGTAAAATCTTCACCCAGCCGGATATCGATCGGAACAACTTTCTTTTTGTCGATCAGCGGATGTCTGGCCTGATGGATATCGATCACGCCATCTTCATTAAAACGTGGTTTGACGCCATTCATTTCTTTAGCCAGTTTGCCTTTGGCGAAGATGAAATCAAGATCCGTTAAAAGTGTAAAGTTCAGCAGGATCTTTTCTTCATGTAAATGGACCTGCCCTGATAGTTCCTGCAGGATCCGGAGGATCTCTTCCTTTTCTTCCAGAAGCAGTTCGGAGATCCGGTTATTCATCTGTACGACCGCAATCGGTTCGATAAACAAAGTGGATCCGCTGGCTGACTGATCATGCACCATGCCTGTCAAAGCCGTTTTATATTCGGCTTTGACCGGCAGACAGTACCGCCCTCCACGGATCGTAACGATCTGATCCTGCAGATATCCCTTGTAGGCTTCCGAATGCACCATATTCTGCAGCTGGGACTGGATCCGCTGTTCCTGGATAGTGATCTCCTTGCGGATCTTATGAAGCTTGGGACTTGCTGTATCATAAAGTTCTTCTTCAGAGAGAATGCATCGCTTGATCTCATCTTCGAGCTCTCTCACCGGGATCAGACCATCAAACATCGGATCCAGCTCCGGAAATTCGCCATGCATCCGATCTTCACGTACACCATAGGATTTGATCCGGCTTGCCGCGTAGAGACAGTCCGCGATATCCAGAAGTTCTCCCATTGACAGCGCCGCACCGATCCCTGTACGCCGTACACTACCTCTTATATCTTTTATTCCATGAAAAGAAGGCGCTCCTTTGGCAAAAATATAGCGGAGAGCCTCGTCTGTCTGATCCTGAAGATGCCGGATCTCAAATATATCTGTGACAGGTTCCAGATGAAGCGCTGTCTGTTTAGCCTTCTCGGAAGATGCTCGAAGAGAGACCATTTCTCTGATCTTATGAAACTCGAGTTTCTGTAATGATCGTTCCTCCACGAATCTGTTCCTTTCTAATCGATATAAGTTTCATGGTGCAGTTCACCCTGTTTGTCCATGCCCGGAAAGTCCTGTTGACGCAGGGCTTCGTACAGGATGACCGCAACTGAATTGGCAAGATTAAGCGACCGAAGATCAGGTCCCATAGGGATCCGGATACAGTCATTTTTCCTGTATTTCAGAAACTCCTCGGGGATCCCGGCTGATTCTTTGCCAAACATAATATAATCATCGTATCTGTAGATAACGTCCGTGTAAGTCTGTTTTCCTTTCGTTGTAGCCAGGAAAAGCCTTCCCGGTCCCTTCCGGGAAAGAAAATCCGAAAGATCATCATATACAGTCAGATCCAGCAGATGCCAGTAATCCATCCCCGCACGCATCAGCTGCTTTTCGGATAAGGAAAAGCCGAGCGGTCGGATCAGATGAAGTCGGCTCCCCGTACAAACACAGGTCCTGGCGATATTCCCGGTATTGGAAGGGATCTCCGGCTCCAGCAGCACGATATTCATGAACGAAGCCCCTGGAGGAACTTTTCCATACGATCCAGCGCCGTTTTCAGTTCCTCGAGGCTGTAGGCATAGGAGATACGAACATACCCTTCTCCGTGTTCACCAAACGCGTCTCCGGGAACTACCGCGACTTTCTGATCATATAACAGTCTTGAACAGAATTCGTCAGAACTCATGCCTGTTGACCGGATCGAAGGAAAAACATAAAAGGCTCCTTCAGGCTCAAAGCATTCCAGTCCCATCTCACGGATCCTGGAAAGCACATAGCGCCTGCGCCTGTTATACTCTCTGCGCATGCTTTCTACTTTATCATCACAGTTTTTCAGCGCGTATACAGCCGCGTACTGGCTGGTAGTCGGAGCGCACATGATGGCAAACTGATGGATCTTCGTCATCTGCCTGATTAGAGACTCAGGTCCCATCGCATAGCCAAGTCTCCATCCTGTCATGGAAAATGCCTTTGAAAAACCATTGATGACCAGCGTCCGCTCTTTCATTCCGGGGAATGAAGCAATGGACACATGAGGTTTCTCCGCATAGCTTAGTTCCGCGTAGATCTCATCTGAAATAACCAGAAGATCATGCTTCTGGATCACATCGACCAGAGGAAGAAGGTCTTCCCTTGTCATGATCGATCCGGTGGGATTATTGGGAAACGGAAAAACGATCGCTTTTGTTTTGGGCGTGATCTTTTTTTCGATATCTTCCGGCTTCAGCTTAAAGTCGTTTTCTCCGCGAAGCGGAATGTTTACCGGTTTCCCGCCCGCCAGGATCGTACACGGAATATACGAAACATACGAAGGCTCAGGGATCAGGACTTCATCTCCGGGACAAAGGACCGCGCGCAGACAAAGATCGATCGCTTCGCTTCCGCCGACTGTGACCAGTATCTCGCGAAGTGGATCATAAACAAGCTGGTATTTTCGGATCGAATAATTGGAGATCTCCTGGCGTAATTCTTTCAGACCGGCATTGGCCGTATAGACAGTTTTTCCCTGTTCCAGCGTATAGATCGCTGTTTCACGGATCGACCAGGGGGTATCAAAATCCGGTTCACCGACACCCAGCGAGATCACATCTTCCATTTCTGCCGCGATATCAAAGAACCGACGGATACCGGAAGGTTTGATGTCACAGACGACCGGGTTTAAAAAGTTCTTCACAGGGAAACAGGTATCCTTTCATCTTTTTTCCGAGGTTCCATAAAAATGCCGTTATCCTTATACTTTTTCAGAACAAAGCATGTAGCTGTACCGTTGACCGGTTCAAGAACAGCCAGACGTTCACGCACAAACAGGGCAACCTCTTTCATGGTCTTTCCTTCTACGATGACCATCAGATCAAATGGGCCGGACATGAGGAAAACACTGGACACTTCTTCAAATTCATAGATCCTTCTGGCAATCTTGTCAAATCCTTCGTCCCGCTGAGGGATCACTTTTACCTCGATCAGCGCAGTAACACGTTCCTGATTGGTCTTGTCCCAGTTGATCATCGTATGATATCCGCAGATGATCTTTTCCTGTTCCATTGCCTTCATTTCGCTTTCGATCACTTCTTCACTCTCGCCAAGCATGACTGACAATTCCTGTACCGTGATCCGGCTGTCTTTTTCCAGGACTTCCAGTAATTCCTCACGATTCATAAATCACTCTATCTCCTTTGGTTTAATCACTCTCCGGGATTCTCTTCCGTACTTTCCTCTGTGCTTTCATCGTCTGTTTCGCCGGTCTCTTCCTCTGTCGAGCTTTCAGTAGATTCTTCTCCCGGGATTTCTTCTGATGATTCTTCCGTTGAAGATTCTTCCGGTTCAGATGATTCTTCGATCACGGAAGTTTCTTCGGACTCTTCTCCTGTCATAGAGGATTCCGTGTTTTCCGAAGCTTCCGAGCTTTCTTCTGTCGGTGCGGAGGATTCCGTACCTTCTTTGGGTTTCGTTCCGACTTTGATCTTGTCGGGAGAATTGTCATAGATGCTTTCTGAGAACCATTCCGTTACAGAGTTACCGTTTTCAGTGACGGTTTTATAGGTTTCCACTACATAACCGATATGACCGTATTCGATGATCTCCTCTTCTCCGACTTCCATCTCCGGATCTTCCACCTTTTTGGGTTCCGGTTTATCGATCGTTCCGACGATTTCATAATAGAACTCGATCTCACGGGAAGGATCATGGATCTCTTTTCCATACAGCCGGCATCCGCATTCACCGTCATCGCACCACATCTCGATATAGATGGGAGAATCTGTATCATTGGTAAAGCAAAAATCCAGTACTTCTTCATAGACCGTACTGTCCAGCCCCATCTGGCAGTAACTGGGCGGAAACGCGTGACACCAGCGTTCATTGACTTCCAGCTCGGCCAGAAGGACAGCATTGTAAAGGGTCGTGGAGACCTGACAGACACCGCCTCCGATACCGGGAATATATTCGCCTCCGGAAATGATTGGAGCGTATTCGTAGCCGCCCTCTTCTGTCATGGGGGCTGTCGAATCGTTAAAGGAGAACATCTCGCCGGGCTGCAGAACAGTCCCGTTGATCTTCGCGGAGGCCACTTTCAGGTTGGTCGAACGGCTTTCTTCATATTCGCTGTAATATGTCTCATATTCACCGATGATCTGGGTCGCGTCTTTTAGGGAAGCGGCAGTCGTCTTCGGCGGGGTAACATCTACGGTCAGTTTCAGTGTCACCGGCCCGCTCAGGAAAGCTCCTGATTCCATAGACGCGTTAAGCTCTTCCGCGGATTTCGTAACATTAAGCGAACGGCCGTTCGTCTCTTCAGAGATGATGAATTCTCCTGCCTTGAATTCCATCGTCGCGTCTACACTTTTTTGCTCTATTTCAGAGATCAGCGACCGGAGGACAGAATTCAGACTCACCGGATCCACTTTGATCGGAACGGTTTCGGGTTTGATCTCACTATCAAGAAGCTCTTCGACAGCTGTCTGATAATCAAAAGTAGCACCAAGCTCTTTCGCTGTATAAGTCCACTTTTTATCCTCATCTGTCAAAGTATAGGTATTGGAAAGCTGGTCATCGAGTGCTGCTCTTAACAGTTCGATGGCCTCTTCTTTTGTTTTATAGGAAAGATCGACACCCATCAGTACGGTTTGTTCCGGGATCTGGTTTTCTGCGATCGGCTGTTCTTCCACGATGATCGTTATTTCTGATGATTCATTGATACTCTTCTCTTCACTGCAGCCTGAAAGCAAAACAGCGATCATCATGATCCACAGAAACAGCAGCCTCCTTGTCCAATTTCGATCTATCATAGCTCCTCCTCGAAGTAATTCTCTAAATGACGATATGATCTTGTATTATACCATAAAAGATACAAAATAACAATACATTACATCCGGATCTCAGTCAGGAAGCGGGATTTGGGTGCCTCCTCACTGAAAGAAAGGGAAAGATACTTTTGGGCTCTGGTCATACCCACATACAGAAGACGTCTTTCTTCTTCCATGCTGGTTACAGATTCAGCGGCTTCGGCATGCGGAATATTTCCTTCGTTGATCCCGATGATCCAGACCGCTTCAAATTCCAGTCCTTTCGCCTGATGAAGCGTATTGACGAATACTCCCTTTTGTTCCGTTTTGCCAAGCCGGTAAAACTGCAGAATAGGATAATAGGCAGGAAGTGATTCATGGATCCGCTGATTTCTGATGAAACTGAAGTAAGTTGAATTCCAAAGGAGATCGAAAGCTGCTGCCCGCATTGTCCTCTTTTTTACTCTTTCCAGCAAACGAATCAACTGTTCTTTTTCAATCACTTCATCCGGTCGAAGATCCTTTCGGTAAACATTTCGGACAAAAGGAAAGTATCGTTCCAATGTTCGAAGGTTTCGATTTTTCCCGGGATCGCTTCCCGCTTCCCTGATCCATAGAATATCCTGACCGATATCCAGAAACTTCCTATGGATAAAATCGGAAGACCGGATCTTTTGTCTGTATGGGATCCCCGCTTCTCTGAGTGCCTGGATCATCAGATCCGCTTCTCTTCCCGTTCGTGCCAAAACAGCGATCTTTTCATAGGGGACTTTCCCGAAGATATGCAGCTGACGGATCCTTTTGGCCGTATCCCTCAGTTCATCCAGCGTAGATACATAACCACGGCTTCTGACAGGCGTCATATCCCGGCTGAATGAATCGATATTCTTATCATATCTCTCCTTATTATGACTGATCAGCCGGACGCTGAGATTTGTGATCGCTCTGGAGCAGCGGAAATTTGTTGAAAGGAACAAATGAGCGGCAGAAGGATAGTCTTTCATAAACTGAAGCATAACAGAAGAACAGGAACCACGGAATCCATAGATCGACTGATCCTCATCTCCCACAACAAACAGATTCGCCTGATCTCCTGCCATTCGACAGGCAATTTTATACTGCTCCTGATCGATATCCTGAAATTCATCGATCAGGAAAAAATCGTACATCCGATCCGGAAAATGGTTTTGAATCGCGACCTGTGTCAAATGAATGATATCGTCAAAATCGATATAATGATGAATCTTTTTCCATGCAGCATATTCTTCATTTGTGTCCCATTGTCCCATAGAAATAGCCGGGACGTTTTCACCGTCCCGGCCAAGTATTTTTATGTCTGAACCAAGCTCATGCCACTGAACCAGCCATCGGAAAAATACAGAATGAAAGGTCCCGAAGGTCACTTTCTCCGCTGTTTCTTCATCTGTCAATTCACAGAACCTTGATTTCATCTGTTCCGCGGCAGCTCTCGTAAACGTGATCACACAAATACGTTCAGGCCTGGTATACCGGAGAAGATGTACGATCCGTTCCGTAAGGACACGTGTCTTTCCGGATCCCGGCCCTGCAGTCACAAGGCAGGGCCCATACAGATGATCCCTGGCCTTTTTCTGTTCTTCTGTCAGCATCGGATCTCTCTTTTTCTTCGGACATCAAACAGCATCTTTTCCTTCACCTTCACATTCGTCGCCTTTTCGATCGCACGCTGATACAGTGAAAGCTGAACTCCATAGCCGTGGATCTTTGCATCATCCAGGACCTTGTCTGTTTTATAATCCACCAGTACCCATCCGTCTTCTTCTTTGAAAAACAGATCGATGATACCCTGTATCATGATCTCTTTTCCTTCTGACTCAGTTACTTCATCCGCGATCCGGGAGATCTTTTTGATCTCACTGATCGGTACGGACATGACGAACGGTTCTTCATGATAAACTTCCCGCGATCTTCTCATCCTGCGGAACAGATCACATCCGGCCCATCCGCGGATCCAATCGTAAGAGATCTCTTTCAGACTCTCCTTTCGGATGACTCCACGAATCACAAGATCGTCAAGCGCCTGTTCTATCCGTCCTTCTTCCAGAAGACCTGGATCAGCCATCGCAACGATCGTGTGGAACAATGTTCCCCTTTCGCTGCCAGACAGACGCCCTTCCGAATATTCAAACTCTGCCGCTTCATCCGGGCCTGTTACTTCTTCGATCTCATCCAGCGCTTCTTCCTTGATCGAAGAAACAGAAATAAGCTGTGGCGTCCTACCAAGTGCCAGGTGTGGATATATGTAGGACAACTTTTCGGAAAAGCTTTCCGGAGGAATTTCCTGATGATCGGAAACAGAAAATGATTCACGGACAGGATCTGGACCATCCGTCTCTCCTTCATCTTTCGTGATCGACCGTATGGAAACGTTAAGAGGTCCCGGGCCCTGATCCTCTAATACCAGCCGGATCTGGGAAAGAAAACTTTCGGCTGAAAGGATCTTTTCTGTTTTATCCGGTCCTGTCTTTTCTGAAATAGAAAAGTCTTTTTTTGTTGATCCCACCAGTACCAGCTTGTCCATCGCTCTCGTCATAGCGACGTAAAGCAGCCGCAGTTCTTCGGCGATCATTTCCTTTTTCTTTTCATTTCGGATTAGCACACTGAATACCGAATCCATTTGAGCCTGATGATCGGCATCCGTAAGCGGCAATCCGAGACCATACCTGTGATGCATCTGGCAGATACTGTTGATATCCTGCATATTGAAAGAACGTCCCAGACCGGCCAGGTAGACCACAGGAAACTCCAGACCTTTACTCTTATGGATCGTCATAAGCCTGACCGTATCCATACCGGTTTCCAGAACTTTAGCCTCGGCTTCTTCCTGTCTGTCCTTATTCATCTGCTCAATATACTGCAAAAAAGCGAAAAGCCCATGGAATGTTCCATTCTCAAAGCTTTCAGCTTTACGGATCAACAGATCAAGGTTGGCGGAGCGCTCTCTTCCTCTTTCCATAGATTGGAAGTAAAGATATAAGCCGGTAGAACGATACAAATACCAGAGAAGGTCACGGACTGTAAGTATTCTGGCATTTGTCCTCCATTCCGTCAGAGAACCCAGAAAACGTTCCGTCTTTTCTTTCAGCTGCGGATCTGTTCCTTTTTCACAAAACGCGAGCAGCGCTTCAAACAGATCCCCTTCCGAGCTTGCGATACGCAGTTTGCCCAGATCATCCTCTGAAAAACCGCCTACAACGGAAAGAAGAACGCCCAAAAGCGGAATGTCCTGTCTTGGGTTATCAATGATTCGAAGCACATTGATCACCGTCTGAATTTCTTTCGTATCATAGAAGTTTTCACTGCTGTCACAGATACACGCGATCCCGAGTTGCTTCAGTTCTTCCAGATAAACACTGCTCGCCGTCATGGAACGCATCAGAAGAACGATCTCGCCGGGTCTTCTGCCGGAAAGGATCTCGCCGCGGATCTGCTTAGCTGTAAACCGGGCTTCCTCCCGGGTCAGATCTTCAGAAGAAAGCTCCTCTGAACAACGGACGAAAAGCTGTACGTCTTCTCCATCCGGCGTTTCAGGGATCCCGGGATACAGTTCTTCCTTTTTCCCATAGGAAAGACCGCCGATCTCTTCGGTCATTAAATAATGAAACACAAAGTTCACTGTTTCCAGTATTTTTTTAGTAGAGCGGAAATTCCTGGAAAGCAGCAGTCGCCTGGTAGAGGCAAGTTTTCCATAGGTTTTATACTTTTCCAGAAAGAGGCCGGGATCAGCCTGACGGAATCGATAAATACTCTGCTTGATATCTCCGACCAGGAACAGATTACAGCTGTGACCGTATTCATCTCTTCTTGCTATTTTCTGGAGGATCGCTTCCTGAATACCACTGCAGTCCTGATACTCATCGACAAAGATATACGCAAACTGCTTCTGCAGATCCTGACAGATGAGCGGGTCTTTCAGAAGATCCAGACAATAATGCTCAAAATCACCGATCTCGATCAGATTTCTTCGATCTTTCTCCTTACGAAGCTGATCCATAAAATAACGCAGGATCGCTTCCAGTCCTTTCATGGCCGGATAATGATACTTTTGCCTCAGTTCCTCCACCTTTGGATCGAAACAAAGATCTCCGAACGAAACGATCCGCTGCGTTTGTTTCTTTATCTGGTCATACAGTTTTCTGCGGTCTTCTTCACCGTCAGGATGCCATTTGAATTGATAGACGGCTCTGGGCCATGTAACGTCTCGCAAAATCATGTATGCTTCGCGATCGGTTTTGTCCATGATCTCTGAATTGACCTGTTCCAGCTGGTTCACAAAATCTCTTACTTTTTCTTTTGATTTTTCCGGCGCGTCCTCGATGACCTCCTTATACAGTCCGATCATCCTGTCAAATGACCGAATCAACGTCTCACGAAAGACAGCCAGTTCAGAAGACAGCCCGACCGGAACGCCAGGATCGGTTTGCCGGACAGCATGCGACAGCCAGCCTGACGGATCAGGTTCGCTTTCCATAAAGCGATAAACATCCAAAAGAAGCTTTTCAACAGAACTATCCTGTGTTCTGCCTCCATAACAGTCCACAAATGTCAGAAAGTCCTTCGCTTCCTGTGAAGGATCCGGCTTCAGCGCCTCTGAATAAAAGTACTCCAGTGAATCCCGGAGAACATTGATCTTGAGAAGCTGTGCTTCTGCTTCGTCAGCGACACGAAAGCCCGGATCAAGTCCGGGTATCCTTGTAATATATTGTTTTAATACAAAAAGGCTGAATGCGTGATTCGTCTGTATATGAGAAGATGGTACTTCGCGAAGCTGTTCTTCGAGAAAAGGCGTACCCTTTCCGTTTTCGATGAGAGAAAGGATCGCTTTTTCGATCTTTTCCTTCATTTGTTCAGCTGCCGCATTCGTAAAAGTGACGATCAGCAGATTGGATAACGGAACAGGACAGGTAGGATCCGTCAGCATACGAAGAACACGAGCAACCAAAACAGCGGTCTTCCCGGATCCGGCTGCCGCCGATACGAGAAGATCGCCGTTTTCATGATCGATTACACTCTGCTGTTCCTGTGTAAACTGAATATCCAAAAAGAACCCCCTTATTCTTTGGGCTCTCCCTGTTTATGAAGATCGTCCAAAGCGTTCATGAATGTCTCCAGATTATCGAAATCACGATAGATGGAAGCAAACCGCACATAGGCCACCTGATCGATATCCCACAGACCTTTAAGAACTCTGTCTCCGATCGCTTCCGTAGGGATCTCACGGTCATATTCATTGACAGCGGCAGTTTCGATCGAATCTGCCAGTTCTTCGATAGAATCCAGAGAGACTTTCCGTTTATGGCAGGACCGAAGGATTCGTTCGATCAGCTTCTGACGGTCAAATTCCTGACGGCTGCCATCTTTCTTGACGACCATGATCGGCATGGATTCCACTTTCTCGTAAGTAGTAAACCTTTTGCCGCAGTTCTCACAAAGTCGTCTTCTGCGAATGCTGATCCCGTCCTCTGATGGTCTGGAATCGATGACACGCGTGTCTTCAAACGAACAGAATGGACATTTCATTGCTCTACCTCCTGGTAATACTCAGATCGTTCCTTTGACGATCTCGTCTCTGATGGAAGACATCTCCTGATCCATGTCAAAAGCTGCTTCCGAAGCCCGTTGTAATCTCACGAGAACATCCTCCGGCAACTGCCCTTTATATTTATATGAGAGAGAATGTTCGATCGTTGACCAGAAATTCATTCCCAGCGTACGGATCTGGATCTCCGCCTTGATATGACGGGCACCCCACACCGTATAGACCGGATAGGATACAACTATATGATAGCTGCGGTATCCGCTGGGCTTTTTGTGATCGATATAATTGGTCTCTTCGATCACTTCCATATCTTTTCTCATCCGGATCATCTCGACGACTGTATCGATATCTTCCACGAACCGGCAGATGATCCGGATGCCGGCAATATCCGACATCCGATCTTCCAGCTCGTTCAGATCGATCTCCTGTCTTCTGACCTTATCGAGGATACTTTCGACGCTCTTCACACGGCCCGATACCTGTTCGACCGGTGAATAACGATCCAGACTCTTATATTCTGAAATGATATTCTGAAACTTGACGATCAGTTCCTGTACCGCCTGATCGTATGGGATCAGAAAATTACTCCATTCCCGATACTCCATTATCTTCCTTCCAGCCTTCCTTGTCAAGAGCCGCTTTTACAGCCAGCTCATCACATCGGTTATTGAATTCATTATCGGCGTGGCCTTTCACCCAGTGAAACTTCACTTCATGCGGATCCATCGCTGTGAGCAGCCGTTTCCACAGTTCCAGATTCTTGACTGGCTTTTTTCTCTTGGCATCCTTGTGCCAGTTAAACATCTTCCATTTTTCGAGCCAGCCCTGATTAAACGCGTTCACAACATAAGAAGAATCTGTAAACAGATCCACGTGACAGGGTTTCTTCAGGGCTTCAAGGGCTTTGATCGGTCCGAGCAATTCCATACGGTTATTGGTGGTCAGCCCATAACCTTCTGAAAGCTCTTTCTCATGGATGATCCCTTCATCATCCATAAAGCGAAGAATCGCCCCGTATCCTCCCGGACCCGGATTCCCACGGCAGGCGCCATCCGTATAGATGGTTACTTTTGTCAAACTAGTCATGAAAACCTGTATCTTTCTGATAGGCATCATAGATCGCGAGCATCGCTGCCGCTTCGATCACGGGGACGGCGCGCAGCAGGATGCAGGGATCATGTCTGCCTTCGATCGTTTTTTCTTTTTCTTCCATCAAACGAATATCAACCGAAGTTTGTGCCATGCCAATGGAGGATGTTGGTTTGATCACCGTTTGAAAAACAATAGCTTCACCGGTCGTAATGCCCCCCAGGATACCACCGTTGTGATTGGTCCTGGTGCGGATCTGTCCCTGACTCAGAAAGTAAGGATCATTGGCGTCAGATCCCCGCATACCGGCAAAGTTTTCTCCTTCGCCAAAGGAAACGCCTTTAACACCTGGTATAGAGAACAGTAACTGAGAGAGCCGGCTTTCTATAGAATCGAAGAAAGGATCTCCCAGGCCAGCCGGAATACCCAGGATCGCGGTTTCCAGTTTCCCGCCGATACTGTCTTTTTCTTCCCGTACTTTCTCTATCAGATCTCTGACCGTGTCCGGATCAGCACACGGAATATTCATTTGGCGATACTTTTCTGATTTGATAAGATCCTCTGCACTCCAGTTCGCTTCACTGTATGAACCCAGTTTCACGATATGGCTTCCCACAGATAAATCAAAATGGTTTCTGAGTGCCTGTTCTGCGATCGAACCAGCTGCGACCAGACCGGCTGTCAGCCTTCCTGAAAAATGACCGCCGCCTCTTGGATCAGCAAAACCGTGATATTTAACTAAAGCGGGATAGTCCGCGTGAGAAGGTCGCATCCATCCTGAAATCGATTCATAATCTTCGGATCGAGCGTTTTTGTTTCTAATGATACCGGTGACAGGACTTCCAGTCGTTCTGCCCTGATAGATCCCGCTCAGGATTTCCAGCTCATCTTCTTCCTGCCTTTCGGAAGTCAGTGATTTCCCGGGAGCCCTTCGTTTCAGCTGCTCATGGATCTTTGTTTCATCGATCACAATTCCGGGTTCTATACCATGCAGTACCATGCCAACAGCGGGACCATGCGATTCACCGAAAATCGTCAGATCCATAAAACTATGCCAGGTACTGCTCATTGCTTTCTACTCCCCTCCGATATCTTGTCCATCCATCATTATAACGTTTACACAGGAATTATTCAAGAGAAAAAAAGAACACCAGGCATCTGTCTGGTGTTCTTTGTGAGCGCGAAACGAGATTCGAACTCGCGACCCTCGCCTTGGCAAGGCGATGCTCTACCACTGAGCCATTCGCGCTTAAAAGCTGCCTTGCAGCTTTAGTAGCGGAGAGGAGATTCGAACTCTTGACACCGCGGGTATGAACCGCGTGCTCTAGCCAACTGAGCTACTCCGCCATATTCTTTGAAGGACCGAAAAAGTGGGCCTTCAGGGACTCGAACCCGGGACCAACCGGTTATGAGCCGGGGGCTCTGACCAACTGAGCTAAAGGCCCATATGACCCCGAGGAGAATCGAACTCCTGTTTCCGCCGTGAGAGGGCGGCGTCTTAGCCGCTTGACCACGGGGCCATCGCTTTATTCAAGCGAATGTTAGTATACCAAAAGAACGGATCTTTGTCAACACTGAATTTTTAAAAATGAAGAAGGAGCAGGATCTCCTGCCCCTTCCATTCTAATAAAGCTTTACTCGTCTTTTGGGCTGTCTTCCTCATGTTCTGCCTGAATGGATCTGACTTTACGGAAACCAAAGAAGATCAAAGCTCCCAGCGCTGTACAGATCAAAGCATCCCGATCGGAAAAGCCTTTCCAGAACAGGAAAATGATACCTATGATCGCAACGATAGCACCGATAATGATACAAAGGTTGAGTATCGTTTCATTCAGATAGCGGGGCGTCATAGGGGAAATATTCATTCTGAATCCTCCCGTCAGACCATCAATACTTTTTTTCGTAGCCGCAGTTTTCGCAGCGATACAGAAGTCTGGTTTTACCGATAGCGCCTGCCGCGCTCTGTCCGACAGAACCTCGCATAGAATGTGTGGAGAATGGATTCACCGCACTGGCGCTCATCTCGCTGTTCACAGGCACATCTTCCACTACAAAACGCCATCCGCTGGCTTCTCCACACTTTGGGCAAGCCTTTGGCGGTTCCTTCTTAAACAGTCTCATTTAAAATATCTCTCCAGAAGACCTTTGAATGCTTTACCATGTCTGGCCTCGTCTCTTGCCATCTCATGGACGGTGTCATGGATCGCGTCGAGATTCAGCTCTTTCGCTCTCTTAGCCAGATCGGTCTTGCCCTGGGTAGCGCCGTTTTCCGCGTCTACTCTGACTTTCAGGTTCTGTTTGGTGGAATCGGTCAGGACTTCACCCAGCAGCTCTGCGAATTTGGCGGCATGTTCCGCTTCTTCGAGTGCTGCTCTGTAGTAGTAATCGCCGATCTCCGGATATCCCTCTCGGAATGCCTGACGGCTCATTGCGATATACATACCGACTTCGGTGCATTCACCGGTAAAGTTTTCACGAAGTCCCTGAATAATATCCTCGGGAGCGCCTTTTGCTACGCCGACTACATGCTCGGCGGCCCAGACCATCTCTCCTTCGACTTTATTGAATTTTTCACGGGGTGCTTTACAAATGGGGCATCTTTCCGGAGCTTCATCTCCCTCATACACATATCCGCAAATGCTGCAAACAAATTTAGCCATGATCATACCTCCTTGAAATTAAGAGATTTATGATTGATCTCTTTATCCTATCTTAACATGAACCCATACTAAAGTCAATTTGAAAAACACTCCCGAAGGGTCGCGATCATCTCCGGGACCTTTTCTTCTTCCAGGCCCGCGAAACCGATCAGCAGATGTGCCGTACCGGGTTGATCCGGACTATCGATCGTCTGCAGAAGAAGTCCTTTTCCCGCGGCTTTTTCTTTCAGGTCAGCCGCATTTGCTCCCGGAAGATGAAGGATGAAATGCAGTCCTGCTTCATTTCCTGTGATCCGGGCATTCGGAAAAGCTTCAAGCAGTATTTTCTCCAGTTTTTCCTTTTTCTCTTTGTAGATACGGGTCGTACGCCGGATATGGCGCTGATACATGCCGCTGCTGATAAAGCGCGCCAGTACCTGTTGATCCAGCCTGGAAACACTGCATGAATGATAGCCTCTCTCCTGTTCGTAACGTTCACAGAGATGTTCCGGAAGGACCATATATGCAACACGGATCGATGGAGAAATACTTCTGCTGAAGGTACCAAGATATATGACCCGTCCGGTCGTATCGATCCCCTGCAGCGCGCCGATCGGTCTTGTCGTATAACGAAATTCGCTGTCGTAATCGTCCTCAATGATCAGGCTCTGCGTCTTGTCTGCCCATCCGAGAAGCTGGGATCTTCTGCCGATGGACATGGTCACACCTGCCGGGAATTGGTGGGATGGCGTCACAAAACATAGATGGGTATCGGGAACCTGCCTAAGCGTCGAGACCTTGATCCCATTCTTATCGACGGGGATCGGAACGATCGGGATGCCGTGGAGCTGTGCCATACGGCCGACCGCTGGATAACCGGGATCTTCCAGCGCGACTCTTTCGGGTTTCAGAAGATGAAAAAGCATATCGAGCAAAAGATCCACACCTGCCGCAACGATGATCTGATCTTCGTTTACACGAACTCCGCGGTAACGGGTCAGAAAATCTCTCAGAGCGATACGAAGCTCTCTGTCACCACGATAATCTCCGCGGGACAAGAGGTCCGTCGATTGATAAAGAACTTCTCTGTACAGCTTTGCCCAACTGGTATAGGGAAAAGCCGTCGTATCCACTTTACCGGTGGAAAAAGAAAGACCTATGGATTTCTGTACGTTTTTCTCTCTCCCGGAAGAAATGGTTTCTTTTTTCTCCGGAAGATCCAGCACCTCCAGTACACGGTAGCCTTTTCTTGGAAGCGCTTCGATATATCCCTCTGCCATCAGCAGCTGATACGCGCTTTCCACCGTACTGTGACTGACCTTCAGTTCATCACAGAGGACCCTTTTGGAAGGCAGTCTCTCTCCTTCTTTCAGCCCACCTGCACGGATCTGCTGCGAGAACTGGCGGTAGATCTGCAGATACATCGGTTCCGGATCTGCCGGATCAAGATTGATTGTTTGGATCATTTTCACAATTCCTTATCTTGTTAAGACACACAAAAAGAGCCACCTGAAGTGGCTCTTTCATGGATTTTCATCAATCTTCTTCGACATTGATGACCTGTCTCTTGTTATAGGTTCCGCAGTTCGGGCAGACGCGGTGAGGCATAATGAGCGCCCCGCACTTGCTGCACTTCGCCATGCTCGGAACAGACAGCTTCCAGTTGGCCGTTCTGCGTTTGTCGCGGCGGGCCTTCGAAGTTCTGTGTTTCGGTCCAATAGCTCCCATGGTTATGCTCCTCTCATAATAGATTCTTAAGTGCGTCCCATCGTGGGTCAGAAAAGTCTTCTTCGCACTCACAAGGTCCCTGATTCAGATCTTTACCGCAAATAGGACAAAGCCCAAGGCAATCCTCTTTACATAAGACCTTGACGGGAACGTTCAGCTGTACATCGTACTGTATGACATCTTCAAGATCGACACAGTCCTGCACGATCGGAAGATAATCGAAATCATAGTCCGAAGTCTCGCTGTCGGTCTTTTCTCCCTTGACGAAACGCTGTCTGATATCGACTGCGAGCGGAACATCTACCTGTTTGAGACACCGGTCACATTGCATTCGAAGTTTTGTTTCGACGCTGCCGGCAAACTCGATGACATCTTTTCCTGACTCATCCAAACCAACATAGAACAGTTCACCTTCGATCTTCCAGGGCTCCAGACACGGATAAGTGAAAGAACCGTCAGAAATCTCGGAAATATCCCATGTGGCTTTTACCGGGATCCTTGTGGAAGGATCCTTCAAGAGCGGGCGAATCTGAAAAGAAAACATTCGGTGCCCCTTTCGTCACATCTTACAATTATACTCGAACTATCCTGCTTTGTCAACAGAAAAATCAGCAGTTTGTCAGTTCTTTTGTTTCTCTTGCGATGGCAAGTTCTTCATTGGTGGGGATCAGCAGAACCTTCACTTTGGAGCCCGGGGTGGACAGAACCACTCTCTTGCCACGAGCTTTATTGGCTTCGGGATCGATCTCAACGCCCAGATAACCAAGGTAGCTGCAGACTTCCGCGCGGAACTCTCCGTCATTCTCGCCGATACCGGCGGTGAAGACGATCGCATCCACACCGTTCATCGCTGCGGTATAGGCGCCGATATATTTGGCTACTCTGTAGCGGCTGGCCGTCATAGCGACATCCGCCAGATGATTGCCTTCCTTCTGCGCTTTCGCGATATCACGGTTGTCGGAGGAAAGACCGCCGGACATACCCAGATAACCGGATTTCTTGTTCAGGATATTCAGCATCTCATTAACGTCGATATGTTCATGATTGCAGATGAACTGAACGACAGCCGGATCGATATCACCGCTGCGGGTTCCCATGATCAGACCTTCCAGAGGAGTCAGGCCCATGGAAGTATCTACACATCTCCCGCCGATGGAAGCGGAAACGGAAGAACCGTTGCCAAGATGGCACACAATGACTCTGCCCTTCTTGGGATCAAGGTTCGCGAATTTCAGTGCTTCACCGGAAACGAATTTGTGGCTGGTCCCGTGGAAACCGTAACGGCGGACGCCGTATTTCTCCAGATATTCATGCGGGATCGCGTAGGTGTAGGCATATTCATCCATACCCATACCGAAAGCGGTATCGAACACCGCTACGTTCGGTTTGCCGGGCATTGCAGCTTCAGCGGCCTCGATGCCGATCAGGTTGGCCGGGTTATGCAGAGGACCAAGGTCGAAGCACTCACGGATGACTTTCTTGACATCGTCATTGACGATAATGGAATCGGAATACTTGGTACCGCCATGCAGTACGCGGTGACCGATCGCTGCGATCTCATCGACGCTTTGAATAACGCCGACTTCCGGGTCTACCAGGGCTTTCAGCACCTTCACTACCGCGACCTGATGGTTCGGCAGATCGGAGTCGTCGACATAGTCCGGTTTGCCTTCGACTTTATGGGTCAGAAGGGATCCGTCGATACCGATCCGCTCGCACAGACCTTTGGCCAGTACGGATTCGTTTTCCATATCGATCAGCTGATATTTCAGAGAAGAACTGCCACAGTTGATAACTAAGATTTTAGACATGTTAAATCCTCACCTATTATTTGTTTTGTGCCTGAACAGCCGTGATCGCGACAACACCAACGATATCATCGGAAGAACAGCCGCGGGAAAGATCGTTGATCGGAGCGGCGATACCCTGGGTGACCGGTCCGTACGCCTGCGCTTTGGCCAGTCTCTCAACGAGCTTGTAACCGATATTGCCGGCATCCAGATCCGGGAAGATCAGGCAGTTCGCTTTACCGGCGACCGGGCTTCCGGGTGCCTTGGAAGAACCAACGGAAGGAACCATGGAGGCATCCGCCTGCAGCTCACCGTCCAGCATCAGATCCGGATACAGTTCTTTCGCGATCCGGGTCGCTTCAACGACTTTATCGACATCCGGATGTTTGGCACTGCCCTTGCTGGAATGTGACAGCATCGCAACTCTCGGCTCTTCTCCTACCAGCATACGGAAGGAATCCGCGGAGGATTTGGCAATAGCAGCCAGTTCTTCCGGATTGGGGTTCTGGTTCAGACCGCAGTCAGAGAACAGGAAAATACCGTTTGCGCCAAGTTCGCAGTTCGGAACGACCATGATAAAGAAAGAAGAAACCAGTTTGGTTCCCGGAGCGGTCTTGACGATCTGCAGAGAAGGACGCAGGGTATTCGCGGTCGAATGGCAGGCACCGGAAACAACACCATCCGCATCGCCGTTCTTGACCATCATACAGGCATAGTACATATAGTCTTTGGTCAGCAGGTCTTCAGCCATTTCCTTGGTCATGCCTTTGGCTTTACGAAGTTCAGTCAGCTGATCCACATAAAGCGCGGTTTTCTCGGAGGTCTTGGGATCAATGATCGTGGCACCGGCAACATCCAGCCCCTGGGAATTCGCTTCAAGTTCTTCAGGGCTTCCGATGATCACAAGATTCGCGATCTCTTCTTTCAGAACGACCGCAGCGGCTTCAAAGGTGCGGCGATCCATGGATTCGGGCAGAACGATCGTCTTTTTGTCGGCCTTGGCTCTGGCCTTTACATTTTCAAGAAAAGTACTCATGGAAAGTGGTTCCCCTTTCACAGAAAAATATAAAATCGCTTCTTTGATTATACGCCCTGACAGCTTCTTTTTCAAGTTTTTTAGGTTGACTTTTATCCCCGGTTTCAGGATAATAAATTCAGCGAAACCCGATGGAGGAAGCGTCATGAAAGAAGAAATTTATACGATCCCTGTCATGGATGGATTAAATACTGATTCAGAATGCCCTTTCTGTGCCATGGAAAAGACCCTGGAAGACAAAACGATCGCCTATGTCCTCTCCCCCGCCTATATGGAAGAAGATGTCCGCGGCGAGACCAACGCGCAGGGATTCTGCAAAGAACATATCCGCAGGCTCTATCAGGAAGGCAATTCGCTGGGTCTGGGACTGATGCTGCATTCTCAGCTTAAGTATCAGCATGACGAACTGGATAAGCTGATCGCGTCACTGGATCCCTCGGGAAGATCGGCGAAAAAACTCTTCGCGAAAAAAGGCGCGGATGACGCTTCGCCCGCTGAATCCTACCGTAAAAACTATACCGGAAGCTGCTATGTCTGCGGCCGGATCCGCTCCACCTTTGACAGATATATGGAAGCTTTCTTCATGCTGTATAAAAAAGACCTTTCCGTTCAGCAGAAACTGAAAGAAGGGAAAGGATTCTGTTTTGATCATTTCCTTAAGCTCTATGAAGCCGCGGGAAAGCATCTGAAAGGTGATGCACTGACTGAATTCAGATCCATGATCGTCGGATCGATGGATGAAAATCTGAAGCGGGTCGAAGACGATCTGGAATGGTTTACGCAGAAATTCGATTACCGCTACGCGAAGGAACCATGGAAAAACTCCAAGGACGCTCTCCCCCGGACGATCCTCAAACTTCGCAGCATTGAGCTACCGCCGAGATGATACAACATACTTTGACAGAAATACGGGCAGCAGATCAAATCTGCCACCCGTTTTTTTATTATTGGGAAAAGTCATACCCCTTATACTTCAGCTGCGCGATCGCTTCTTCTCTTGTGATCTCTCCCGCGTTGGCTTTTGCCATGATCTTCGCGTCCTGTGAAGGAAGCTTATAGGCAAGCAGGAGGAAAACAGCCGCGATCGTTCCGGAGATCACCGGCACGATCGTCCACAGTTTCCAGAACCACCGGATCGTTTCCGGTGTCTGGGCCGCGCCGCTGCCCTCTACAAAACCGATGAGTCCGAGAATGAACATACCGATCGCGCCGGACAAGGCGCCAGTGATCTTAGCGGTGAAGGTCTGGATCGAAAATGCCATTCCCTGGGCACGCATACCGGATCGGAAATGTCCGTATTCAGCGCAGTCCGCCGTAAACATCGTTCCGAGGACGCCCGCCCCGCTCGTGAAGATCGACTTGATGACCAACACAACACAAAGCGCGGTAATGTTGCCATATCCCATGAAATACTGCAGGATCGAAAGCGCGATATTGGCGAAGTTCGCGATCATCCAGATCGTGAATTTATCCACTTTTTTCAGTACCAGCTGCACCGCCAGGATGGAAACAAGCATAGGCAGTGTCGAAAGCAGCGTCAGATACGAGATCCATTTTTCACTGCCGAGGCAATAGATCGCCACATAGCTGGAAACCGTCCCTCCTGTGGAGGTCAGGCATGCAATGATCGAAGCGCCGTAGAACACAAGCAATGGCTTATTGTTCAGAAGATATTTCAACAGTTCTTTGATGCTCGGCTCGACTTCCTTTTCCACATTATGACGTTCCTTCGCCACAAAACCGATCGGGAACATGAAGACCATACCGGCCAGTGCCAGGATGACCGCGGAAGCTCCCCATCCGATCGTGGGATACATAAACGGAATAAGAACGATCACGATCAGACCGCCGACAAAGGTAAAGAAACCTTTGATCAGGTACATACTGTCACGCTCTTTGATATTATTGGTCATCGTGGTGGCCAGTGCGAAAATCGGCACATCACACATGGTATAGGCGGCATCCCAGAGGATATAGGCGACCAGGATCCAGGCAGCTTTGAGCGGCACGCCCAGATGCTGCGGCATCACAAAGATCAGGATCGTCGTCACGGCGATCAGGATCGTGGAAAGCTTGAGCCAGGGTTTATATTTGCCTCCCTTCAGATGTGCCTTGTCCACTACGATCCCGAAAAGCGGATCGTTGACCGCGTCCCAGATCTTCGCGACAAGGAGAATACCGGATACCACGAAGGCCGGGATACCGGATTCGGTCATGAAAAGCGTCAGGAAGCCCGCGACGATCCCATAGGAGAACAGCTGTCCGAGGAAATAGAACTCGTACGAACAACGTTCAAACCAACCGGTCTGGTAATCTTTTTTCATCCGTTAATCCTTCCTGGATTTCCAGCTCAGGATCCTGACAACAGCCTTATATCCGTAATAGGTGACCCAGTTTTTGTCTTTCTTCCACATTTCTTTGATCAGTTTCTTATCATCTTCTTCCGTCCCCGCCGGCTCAACATCCGTCAGCGACTTGACTTGCAGCATGGAAGCAAAGCCATCCGCAACGATGTCCACCGCTTCCGTCGCATTAGCAAACTCATCATCCAGCGCTACGCTGACGGTCACCGGTTCACCGGGAAGAAGATCAAAGTAGTTGTCGCTCCAGTTGGCATGCGTCAGATCGCAGTCGAGGAACACATAGCGGGCCAGTACCTTGGAGGAAAGGGTAACAAAGGCCTTTCCATCCCTGATCTCGACCGTCCGGTCGATCTCGGCTTTGGGCAGGGACGCTTCCTTATCGGGTACGAGCAGATAGGTCTTCTGATCGATCTCCTTTCCTTCCGCCGTCACCAACCGGACGCGAAGAAACAGATCCCTGACAGCAAGTCCTTCATAACTTACCGTGCAGACCTTCAGGGAAGCGACCGGTCCAACGACCATCGGATATTCTTCCTTTCGGCAGACATTCCCGGAAAAATCAGCCAGCTCTACGATCAATGTACCGGAAAGTGTAGAAGGTTTCTCGTTGATAACATAGAGTTCGCTGCGGTCTTCATAGTAGTCGTTTGAAACCATCTGCATTTTGTTGTAGTGGCGCGCGTTGTAAAGGGTCGCTTTGTACTGCTTGTCATAGTCGACGATCGCCCAGGACGCGACTGGCCAGCAGTCATTGAGCTGCCATAGGATGGCCCCGTTCTGTCGGCCGATGTTGCGTTTCCAGCATTCGGTCGCGAAACGCATGGCGTTCGACTGATTGATCTGCGACAGGTATACGAAATCTTCAAACTTTGCCGGATTGCGGTATTTCTGAAGAAGGTAGTACATGATCTTGGAGTTGCCGCCGATACTCTTCTGGTGAAGGAGCATGACATCGTCGAAGAGGTCCGGCTTTTCCGCTGGATTGATGCGGCGGATGGTCTTCATGGCAGGCATGGACTCCATACCGAACTCACTACAGAAGCGAGTCGGGAACGTGCGATAGTCCTCGATGGGTCTCATACCGTGCCAGATATCCCACAGATGGGAATCCCCGCTGAGTTTGCCTTTTCTAAAGTTTTGGACTATTTTGTCGATATGACCGCTCGAAGGGGAACCCGGCCAGTAAGGCGTGACGCCGTCCAGTTCATTCACCCAGTCGCGAAGTGTCAGATAGAAGAAATTCTTGTCTTCACGCAGGACCGTCTTGTCTTTACAGATCAGGAAGAAAACATCGATCTCATTGTTGCCACACCAGAGGGCGAGGCTCGCGCGATGGCGTAGCCGGCGGACGTTATCCTTCACTTCTTCACAGACATTTTTGAGAAAGTCCAGATTCCAGAACGGATAGAAAGCGCAGGCAAAAACGAAATCCTGCCAGACAAGCACACCGTACTGATCACAGAGATCGTAGAAATCTTCGGATTCATACATGCCGCCGCCCCAGACACGCAGCATGTTCATACCGCCATCCGCGGTCGCTTTGATATAGAATTCAAGAGTCTTACGATCCGCGCGGGTAATAAATGAGTCCGCTGGGATCCAGTCCGCGCCTTTCACAAAGATCGGAACTCCGTTAACGATAAAACGGAACTGTTCACCGTCTTCATCTTTTGATGTATCAAGGGCGATCGTACGAAGGCCGATCTGCTTTTTCTGCTCATCCAGTACGATTTCGCCGTCTTTCAATATCATGCGGACGTCATACAGCGGCTGATCTCCAAGACCGTTCGGCCACCAGATCCTGGGATCCTCTACTTCCAGGAGTCCGACAAGTCGATCATCCTTCCATGTGAGTATGACCGACTGTGCGGTGGATGATGCGGCGGGATCAACATCCTTTCTGGTGAGTATGACCGACTGTGCGGTGGATGATGCGGCGGGATCAACATCCTTTCTGGTGAGGGTCACTTCACAGGCCTGCCTTTCATTCGCGTCGGAGGGAATCACTTCGAAGGAAAGCGTGACTTTTCCGTTTTCGTGTTTCTGTGTGATCCGACTTTCCATGATCCTCGCGTCATAAGCCTCGACCTCGATACTCCGGGCAACGCCCGTCGGCGCCAGCTTGGGACCCCAGTCCCAGCCAAAGTGGCATGGCGGTTTGCGGATAAAGGACTTATCCTGAGAAGGTTTGGTCAGATGAGCATCCTTTGCCTGCTGCTCACTGGCATATGCGTAAGGATCGCGAAAACTAAGCTCGATCTCGTTTTCTCCCTCATGGACGAGATTCTTGATATCGAACCTCCATGTGCGATGGAAGTTGTTCATATAACCGGCTTCCTGCCCGTTGATCAGCAATTTGGCGACTGTATCGATCCCGTCACCGACGAATTCCAGATGCGCGCAGGTGAGTTCTTCCGAAGATACAATAAACTTTCGTGTATAACTGTGATCATGATGTCCCCATTCAGTGGCCGTGTTTTCATTGGTCCCGTAGAACGGGTCTTCCTTTCCGGCTGCCATGAGATCCAGGTAGTTGCAGCCGGGCAGCGTCCCTTTGATCGGGCCGGAAGGGTTCTCAGACCGCGGATCGATCGTAAGCTGCCAGGTGCCTTCCAGATTATTTCTGTACATATACGAGCCTCCTGTAAAAGATTTTTCTGAAATTGTCCATAAAAAAGGCCGTAGCGAATGCTACAGCCTTTTGCAATGAATGATATTATTCGTCTTTCTTGTTCTCGGCGATGATCTTAGCCTGTACATCCGGCAGGGTCTGCTCATAGCGGGCAAACTCCATCGTATAGGAACCACGGCCTTGAGTCATGGAACGAAGATCGGTCGCATAGGCGGACATCTCGGACATGGGAACTTCGGCATTGAGCTGGACCTTGCCGCCCAGATGCTCCATACCGAGCACACGGCCGCGACGTTTGGTCAGGTCGCCCATGATATCGCCCATGTACTCTTCGTTGACCAGAACACTGACTGTCGCGATAGGCTCTAGGATGACCGGTTTGGCTTTCGGGATACCATCCTTGAATGCCATGGAGGTAGCGGTCTTGAATGCCATTTCAGAAGAGTCGACCGGATGGTAGGAACCGTCGATCAGGGTCGCTTTTACACCGACCATGGGATAACCGGCCAGAAGACCTTCCTTGACACTTTCCTGAATACCTTTTTCAACGGCCGGGAAGTAGTTCTTCGGAACCGAACCGCCGAAGATCTGCTCTTCGAAGACATAGGGTTTTTCCATTTCACCGCTGGGTTCGAAGACCATCAGGACGTCGCCGTACTGACCGTGTCCGCCGGACTGCTTCTTATACTTGCCGCGGACTTCCGCACGGCCGAGGATCGTCTCACGATAGGATACCTTGGGTTTGGTCAGTTCAACTTCTACTTTGAACTTGTTCTTCAGCTTATTGACAGCGACATCCAGGTGCTGATCACCGGCACCGTAGATGAGCTGCTGCTTCAGTTCACCGTCTACCTCAGAACGAAGAGTCGGATCTTCCTCGATCAGTTTGTTCAGGGAAGTGGTCATCTTATCCTCATCGCCTTTGTTCTTCGGGCTGATGGCCATGGACATCAGGGAAGGAGCAAACGGGACAGCGGGATAGATCACGCTGAAATCTTTTGCGGCAATGGTATCGCTGGTCTGAGTAACAGTCAGCTTGGTCAGGACACCGATGTCACCGGCAGAAAGCTCGGAAACTTCGATCTGCTCTTTACCGCGCATGGTATAGATGCGGCTGACACGTGCTTCGGCTTCTTTTCCAACGTTTACGATCGTATCGTTCGGATGGATCGCGCCGGACATGACCTTGAAGTAGCTGATCTTTCCAAGGAACGGGTCCACACTGGTCTTGAAAACAAAACCGGAGAAAGCACCGGCCGGATCACAGGCGACTTCGATCTCATTTCCGGCAGCGTCTTTCGCTTTCGCTTTCGGAGAAGCTACGGCAGGACCGGGTACGTAACTGCAGATAGAGTTCATCAGTACGCCGATACCGGTTCCGTTGACAGCGGCGCCGCAAAGGACAGGAACGATCTCTCCGCCGAGGATGCCGTTATGGATGGCTGTATCGATCTCTTCCGGTGTAAATTCTTCTTCCATGAAGAATTTTTCCATCAGTTCATCATCTGTCGCGGCGACTGCTTCGAGGATCGCGGAACGAATGGGTTCGATCTCGTCTTCCATACCGGCGGGAACCGGGCAGCTTTCGACTTTGTTACCGGCAAAACGGCGGCCTTCCATGGTGGGAACGTTCACAAAACCGACAAATTTGCCGCCTTCTTTGATCGGGACCTGGAAAGGAGCGATCGCGCTTCCGAATTTTTCTTTCAGCTGATCCAGTACTCTGTTAAGATCGGCTTCCGGATCATCCATGCCGTTGACAAAGATCATACGTGGCATATGAGCGTTTTCCGCTTTTTCCCAGGCGAGTTCCGTACCGACCTGCATGCCTGCTTTCGCGTCAACTACGATGAGCGCCGCGGACGCAACACTCATGGCTTCTGCTACTTCACCGGCGAAATCGAAATAACCGGGGGTATCCAGTACATTGATCTTATATTTATCAGAACCGATGCTGTATTCGATCGGGATCAGAGAAGTGTTGATAGAAAAGCCTCTCTTCATCTCTTCCTGGTCGAAATCACTGACCGTATTCTTATCGGTCACTTTTCCCAGACGAGTCGTAGCTTTTGTAATAAAAGCCATCTGCTCGGCAATCGTCGTCTTACCGACACCGCCGTGTCCTAACAGTACGATGTTGCGGATATTCTCAGCAGCATAAACATCCATAGTAAAAGTCCTCCTTGCGGCGATATTCCATGCGGGATGTGTTTCGCATGGATACGATGTAAAAAATCAATCTTGTCCCATTCTATCACAAACGAAACAAGATTGAAAGTGTTTTTTTAGATTATTACGAATCACCTGATTCAGCCAGTTTCCGGCTCTGATCCTCTTCGATCAGCCGGTCGATGATCTCATCCAGATCTCCGTCCAGGATCTGCTCCAGACGATGCGAAGTATACTTGATCCGATGATCCGTAACTCTGGTCTGAGGGAAGTTATAAGTCCGGATCTTTTCACTGCGGTCTCCTGTACCGACCTGACTCTTCCGGTCTGAAGCGACCGAATCGTGAAGTTTTGCCTGCTCGATGTCATAAAGCCTGGCTTTCAGGATCTGCATGGCTTTATCCTTATTCTGATACTGAGAACGCTCATTCTGACATTGAACCACGATGCCTGTCGGAAGATGTGTGATCCGGATCGCGGAAGAAGTCTTATTGACCTTCTGGCCGCCGGCGCCGCTGGAACGGAAGATGTCGATCCTCAGATCATTGGGATCGATCTCGATATCGATCGTGTCATCCACTTCCGCCATAACGGCTACCGTGATCGTCGAAGTATGGATCCGTCCGCCTGATTCCGTAACCGGCACTCTCTGCACCCGATGGACGCCGCTTTCGTACTTCATTCGGGAAAACACGCTGCCCCCCTGGACCTGAAACACAACTTCCTTTACGCCTCCCAGACCGTTTTCAGACAGGGATTCCATCTCCGTTCTCCACCCGCGTCGCTCCGCGTACCGGACGTACATACGGTAGATCTCCCCCGCGAACAGCGAAGCTTCATCTCCGCCGGCACCGGCCCTGATCTCCACAAAGACATTCTTCTCATCATTCGGATCTTTCGGAAGGAGCAGGATCTTCAGTTCATGTTCTAATTGAGCGATTTTTTCTTCCAGAGAAGAAACCTCTTCTTTCGCCATTTCCCGAAGATCCGGATCGGATTCCATCTCCAGCATCTCTTTCGCGTCCGATAATTCCTTCAGCGCGTTCTGATACCGTTCGTATGTGAGAACGACTGTCTCCAGAGAGGCATGTTCCTTGTTCAGCTTCTGCCATCTTTCCTGATCGGACAGAACAGAAGGATCGCTCAGCCGCTCTCCCATTTCCTCATAACGCAGCTTGACGAGCTGCAGGTTTTCAAACATCTGCTTTACCTTTTTCCCTTTTTCCCGAACAATACCCGGTCATGTCCGGCAAGATCCTGAATCAGCCGGACGTTACTCCACTGTGCTTCTTCCGCTATCTGCTTCACAGCTCTTCCCTGATCATCTCCGATCTCCAGGAAGAAAGCTCCTTCCTGTGCGAGATATGTACGCAGAGAGGGAAGGATCCTTCGATAGAACCCAAGTCCGTCATCCCCGCCGAAAAGAGCCAGAGAAGGCTCATAATCACGTACATCATCCTGGATTTCATCCCGGATCTTTTCCGCGATATAAGGCGGATTGCAGACAATGATATCATAATGATCCTCTTCGATCTGGTCAAACAGGTCGGAGCAGATCAGACGAATATCTGTATTATTCCGCAGCGCGTTAGTCTGAGCGACTTCCAGTGCTTCCTTTGAAAGATCGCTGGCCGTCATCTGAACATCGAATGCTTTATCCAGCATGTGTTTCAGACTCACCGCGATGCATCCACTACCGGTACAAAGATCCAGTATCCTGATCCTCGAACCCTTGGTAAAGCACTCGTTCACATACCGGATCGTTTCTTCAACCAGTGTTTCCGTATCCTGACGGGGGATCAGCACCGAAGGACTCACATGGATCGGAAGACCCATGAATTCCCACTCCCCAAGAATATACGCGGTAGGTTCATGTTCGATCCTCCTGCTGATCATCGTCTGATACCTGGATACCATATCCGGATCCGCTTCCTGATCAGCCAATAGAAGATAGTCTTTGGAGTCCATCGCAAAACATCCGGCCAGCAAAAACCATGCCGAGCTCTTCGCTTCTTCCGGCTCGAACACTTTCAGCAGTCTCTTTTCGCCTTCTCTGAACAGATCTTGCAGTGTCATAGGTACTCCGGGTGTTCTTCTTCAAAAAGCCTTTTGACAGAAGCGATAGCTACTTCCATCTCTTCATCGTCGGGTTCTCTGGTCGTCAGACGCTGGATCCATAGTCCCGGAGCTACTAAAGCGCCAATGATCCTGGATCTCGATCTGGCGGAAAACTTCAGGACTTCATAGGAAAGGCCGGCAATGACCGGGACCATTGCCAGATGGATCAGAAACCTTGTCACCGGCTCCGTGATCCGGATCAGAGAAAACACCAGAATACTGATGAACATGACAAGAAACAGAAAACTGGTACCGCACCGGCGGTTGAACCGGCTCATTTTACGGACATTATCTACGGTCAGAGGAAGATCCGCCTCAAAGCAGTTGATCGTCTTGTGTTCAGCTCCGTGGTATTCGAATGTCCGGCGGATATCCTTAACTCTTGAGATCAGAATGATATATAAAAGGAATATGCCCATCCGGATGAGACCTTCAAAAAAGCCCAGCAGAGACGGGATGTTCAAAAGATCGATCATCACCCATTTAGCCAGTCTCACGGGCAGAAAAACAAACAGAAAAACAGCTAAAACAACAGCGAGGATCATGGAAAGTCCGGATAGAATGGAATCACCGTTTTTATTCCAGAATTTTCCCAGAGCACTTTTAGCTTCTTTCTTCTGTTTTTCCTCTTCTTCCATATAGACATCGGCTGAATAGTCCAGTGTCTTGAATCCGATGACCAGAGACTCCACGAAACGGATCACACCACGAATAATGGGAATATTCAGAAACTTATACTGATCCAGTACACTTTTCCTGTCGAAGATCTCGGTCCGGATCGTCTTGTTCTGTGCCCTGACCGCGACCGTGTAATGATGTTCTCCGTTCATCATAACGCCTTCCATGACAGCCTGACCGCCGATCGAAGGTTTTTTCTCACTCATATTCTACTCTTTTCTTCTCTTACGAAAAACACCCGACTCTGAAAGCCGGGTGAAGAAATTCTTCCTTGAAGAGATTCCTTAGTTCTGGCCGCCAAGATTGTACTTGCGGTTGAACTTTTCGATACGTCCGCGAGCGGTCACAGCCTTCTGCTGTCCGGTATAGAACGGATGACATTTGGAACAGATTTCAACGGTGATCTCGGGTACAGTCGAGCCAACGACAAACTCGTTGCCGCAATGGCACTTTACCTTTGCCTGGTAATATTTCGGATGAATTCCTTCTTTCATTAGGGGTCCACCTCTTTCTATGGGATTTATGTCATTTGATTTCCGACCAAAAGACACTTGGGTATTATACCACAAGGTAAATACGAAAGCAAGAATTTTTTTTTACAAATTTAACGATCGGTTTTCCAGTTCATTTGAAACGACCTGCCTCCCAAAAAGGGAGGCAGGTTTATCGTCTCTGATCATTCTAAGCGGCGGCGTTTCGCGAGTTTCCTGATCAAAATGACAGCCATGATCAATGAGAAGTTCATCATCAGGAACGGAAATGCGATATTGTTCGTATCGCCTGTATTCGCCGGAGATTCGTAGGTGTTCGTGATCGTCAGGCTGTCTGCTCCGTCATACTTGACGGTGGCGATGAGTGTATTCGCCGCGGCATCCAAGGTCACGGTCACTACCACCTTATGCTCGGTTTTGTCATAGGTGATCCCGGATATTCCGTCATCCTGCTCGGTGATCGTATACTCGTACGTACCGACTGCTTCATATTCGATCTCGCCAAATACCGCAAGAGGGGCTTCCTCTGTTGCCTTTGCCGTAGTGCTTGCCGGCATCGGGGCGCCTTCCGTCACGGCCGCAAGTTTGAAAGTAAAGCTGTCTGCCTTGTCCCAGAAGTTGAAGTTTTTCGTCACTTCAACCGTAACCTTTGCATTCTTAGGTGGTGTGTAAGTATTGGTGACTGTCAGGCTGTCTGCTCCGTCATATTTGATTACGGCAGAAAGATCGTTCGTGGCTGCATCCTTCGTTACCGTCACTACTACCTTATGCGCTGTCTTATCGTAGCTGACTCCCGGAACGCCGTCATCCTGTTCGGTGATCGTATACTCGTACGTACCGGCCGAGTTAAATTCGATCTCGCCAAACACCGCAAGAGGCGAAGCTTTAGTCGCCGTTGCCGTTGTCTTAGCCGGCATCGGGGCTCCATTTGTCACGGCTGTAAGTATAAAGGTAAAGCTTTCCGCTTTGTCCCAGTCGCTGAACTTTTTCGTTACCTCGACCGTTACTTTCGCA
>JAFZQZ010000096.1 GCA_017620135.1 Bacillota bacterium | reverse complement strand
ATTTCTTCTTGATTTAGTGTAATATTTAGCTGAGCCATTTGTTCTTCCTCCTCGGCAAATGTTGATTGTGGTGATTTACATTATACCTAAAGGTTGAACTTTTGGCTCATTTTATTTTTACACCATTATATGGGCGTGATCGAGAAAGAAATACACGATAATTGGGGAGTTCCTGACAGTTGCTTTTCTGGTTTATATGGCGACATATACTTATACAATGAAAAATGTATAGGAATCTACTATGATTATGACAGCAAGGTTATTACAAATGTTGTCGTTTTTGATAAACAAAACTAGTGTTCAAATTCCAGTTTAGGAAGCAAGTCAAGGCTATGATGTTTTCAGTGCATCGATTATTCTTCCAAATGAAGAGGAAGTTTATGGTATATCCTTCCATTTACATCCACATAATGAATTACAGCATTATGAGGTTTAATAACGTTACCTTTTTCAGAGCAGTACTTTTTTATTCAACAAATAAATACATAACAAAATGATGGACACGATTCAAAATGAAACGTGTCTTTTTTGTTGTCATAGAGTTTGAGAAAGAGTTGCGGGGGGAGCCCGCAACTATCGACTTATGGGAAAAGTAAGCCCTGAATCAACGCCTCGAAAATGCCAGCTAGGTGTCCATTTGGAGTCCGTTTTTAGAAAACGTTTTCCGCTGAATCGCAGTATTTATGCGGGTTTGCGGGATCAGCGAAAAAAATCCTAACCGCTCATAACCCGAAGGTCGATGGGTTCAAGTCCCTCCTCCGCAACTGGTTGCGGATCCGCAACTCACTTAAAACCCGCATGGATTGCGGGTTTTTTGCTGTCTAAAATCGACTCTTAGTATTGTGGAACACCTGAGGTGTTGATAGGCAGGTATTTGATAAAAGTGTAGAATTCTACAGTTTTATCAAATAAATCTGATGATGTACTTGGATTTTATGAAAACATATATTATAATTGACAAAAACGTAGAATTCTACAAAAAAGGAGATTTTCATGATAAATAGAGATAAATATCTCAAGCAGCTGATATCGGTAAGAGATAATGGATTTCCCAAGGTGATTACCGGAATTCGAAGATGCGGAAAATCTTATCTATTAAAGGAAATATATAAGGAATACCTTATCGGGGAAGGAACCGCGGAGGAAGATATTCTGATATTGGAGTTGGATGATGATAGATATATTTCTTTCAGAGATCCTATAGTTTTGGGGAGTTACGTGCGGGAGTATTGTTCCCGGAAGAAACATTGTTATGTTTTTCTGGATGAGATCCAGAAAGTTTATACACTTATTAATCCGAATCTGACTGAGGGAAAGCATATCATTGCAGGTAAGAATGATACAGAAGTTATTACTTTTGTTGATGTTGTACTTGGCTTATCGAGAGAAAAAAACATTGACCTTTATGTTACGGGATCGAATTCAAAGATGCTTTCTACAGACATTATTACTGAATTTCGGGACAAAGCAATAAATATCGCCCTGAAGCCGCTTTCTTTCGAAGAATTCTTTAGTTATAAAGGCGGATCGGCTATAGAAGCAATATATGAATACATGCAGTTTGGTGGTATGCCGCTTGCTGTTCTAAAAACTGACGATGAAAAAAAAGACTATTTGAAAGGATTGTTTGAAACGACTTATTTCAGAGATATCATAGAACATAATAATCTGAAAAGGAGTGAGTCATTAGACGAACTTTGCAATATCATAAGCGTATCGACCGGTGAGCTTCTAAACTCTGAGAAAATTGCCAATACTTACAGAAGTGTAAAAAAAGAAAAGATAGATAAACAGACAGTAGAAAAATACATTGGATTCTTTAAAGATGCATTCATGATCCGAGAGGCCAAACGTTATGACCTCAAAGGACGTTCTGAGATAGGAGCCCTGAGAAAGTACTATTTTATTGACACAGGTCTTAGAAATGCAAGGCTGAACTTTGCGTTTCCTGATGAAGGGCAAATGCTTGAAAACATCGTGTATAATGAATTGATTTACAAAGGTTATTCAGTTAATGTGGGAAGTTTTGATACTGTTGAAAAAGATAAAAAGGGAAATTCCATAAGAAAAACTAATGAAGTGGATTTCTTTGCAACAAAAGGAATCAAGAAATATTACATACAGGTTTGTACGGACATCACAAATGTTGAGACCAGGGCCAGAGAAATCAGACCCTATATGCTCCTAAATGACGAGATCACTAAGATCGTAGTAATCAACAGACCGGTAAAAGAAAGCCTGGATGAAAATGGGTATACAATAATTGGGATAACAGATTTCCTGCTAAATTATATATAGTATGTAGTGGGTATAATGTAATGTCTCAATTTGTAGAAGGAGAAATCAACTTGACGAGCAGCTGGGCAAACAACCAGACATACCTTGTCCGGTATTAAAAAAAGCGGCACTTCTCGCTTTGTGTCGTGGTAATACGCAGATCGACTCTATATACTCCAATCGCAGTAGGAAGGAGGAAAGAAAACTTTGGATCAGCAAAAAGCAGGCAAATTCTTAAAAGAATTAAGACACGAAAAGCAGATGACACAGGAAGAGCTAGCGAAGGTTTTTAACGTCAGCTCCAGAACGATATCACGATGGGAAACTGGAACTAATCTTCCGGATATATCGTTGTTAGTCGAGATTGCGGATTTCTATGATGTGGATGTCAGAGAAATCATTGAAGGAGAAAGAAAAAGCGAGATGATGGATGAAGAAGTGAGAGAAGTCGCCACAAAGATGGCTGACTATGCGAATGAAGAAAAAAGCAAACTGCTGAAAAGCATACAGATCATCAGTTTTATCGGTGTTTTGGTTTTGATCATATCGATCGTGCTGCAGACAGCGACAAAGTCCGGGCAGAATTCGATCAATTACTGGGTACTGTTCGCGACATTAGCTGCCCTGGTCATCATGGCACTGATCACCTTGTATGTTACAGGAGTACTGGGAAAAATCATCAAGAACAAGAAACTTGTTCTCGGAATCACGATCGCGACCATCGCAGGGCTTATTGTAGCATTCTGGCGAGTGATCGCGCTGACAGTCGTAGTGGGCATTCTGGTTGTTTCATCGATGCTGGCACCGATCGAAAAATATGATGATATATCCGGTTATAATGAATTTATGAGTTTTTCTAACGGAGCCTACGAGAAAGGCGTAGATACGCAGTGGACAAAGTGGGGGATGGATGAAACGATCTGGCCGGAAAAGATAACAGAGGACATGCATGTAGCTGATTTCAAGATGGTCTATTACAACCCCTTTGACGCTCAGTATCTGGGGTATCTGGTGGTAGACTATGCGGCTGATGATTATGCGAAAGAGGTAAAACGGTTGAAAGAGTATGAGTCTACGGAATATATCGGATACTACTGCGTAGAAGAAGAAAAAACGTATGAACTTCTGGCAATCAACGCGGATTCATATCAGGGTTTTGTATATGCGCTTACGGATGGCAAAGGCAGGATCATATACGGTGAACAGATTTTCTGCAACTACTTCATGGATCTTAAATATGAAGAGTATATTCCGAAAGAATACTTACTCGATGGCTTCGACGCCGGGATAGATAATGCATATAAACAAGAGAAAACGAAAAACAAATGACAGCGGAGGATCCCTTGATGGAAATGTTTACGACGATGATCACCCCGTACCTGAAGGACGGCCGGGTGGATATCGAAACGGCGCTGAAATATGTAGACTGGTATTATGAAAACGGGTTGGACGGCATCTTTGCCGTTTGCCAGTCGAGCGAGATCTTCTACCTGAGCCTGGAGGAAAGAGTCGAACTTAACCGAGCGGTCTACGCGCGAGCAAAGGAACTTGAGAAAAAGGGAGGCCGGCCGTTTACGGTGGTTTCCTCCGGCCATGTGTCAGATAGGGAAGAGGATCAGATCGACGAACTGACAGCGATCGCCGAAAGCGGTACAGACGCGTTGATCCTGATCACGAACCGCCTGGATCGCTTCCAGGAGGGAGACGAGGTCTTTATCCGTAATGCCGAGCACCTGCTCGGAAAACTGCCGGAGAATCTGCCGCTGGGCCTTTACGAATGTCCGTATCCGTACAAGCGGCTGGTCACACCGAAAATCCTGGAATGGTGTGTGCAGACCGGCCGGTTCCGTTATATGAAAGATACCTGCTGCGACGCCGAATTGATCGCCAGGCGGGTCAATCAACTCAAAGAAAGCGGATTCAAACTACTCAACGCGAACTGCCAGACACTGCTCACCACCATGCAGAACGGAGCGGACGGCTACTGCGGCATCATGTGTAATTTTCATCCGCGGCTGTATGCATGGCTCAGGGACCACTATGAAAGCGAACCGGAAAAAGCGGTTCTTGTCGGAGCCGCCATTGGTACGATGGGATTTACAGAGGGAGGGCTTCCCTACCCGTTGACCGCGAAATATCACATGACACTTTCCGGCATTTCTACCAATAACCTGGCAAGGAACCTGAAAGCCGAAGAACTGACCGATTATGTCAAGGAATCTGTCAGGAACATGAAGACAGTCACCGACTGGATGGAAAGGGCTTTGTCCTGTTAGAAGGACGAAGCCTTCCTGTTTTTCGCCGTCAGGATGATCCTTGCCAGAATACCGATCAGCACAGCCAGGATGGCGATGGCGAAAAATCGGTTGGCAGCCAGATCCGCGCCGGTGATCGCGTTGACGATCCTGGTCAGCAGCGGACCGCAGAAAACACCGATATTAGACGCGCTCATGATGATCGCGACCACCAGCGAACCGTTTTCAGGGAAGCGGGAAGGCGTCTCCATAATGACTGGCATGATCAGGCTGATCGACATACCGCCGATGAAGCAGGAGACAGCGGTGAGAACGACATTTCCGCTCAGCGCGCTGCCCAGAGCGCCGAGCGCCAGCGTCAGGCCGCCCAGCAGAAGGGTATTTTTCTTTATGCTTCTTGCCAGGAAACCATAGAAGAAACCGGCGGCCATTCCTCCGGCAAGGAAGAGCGTCGAGAAAACGCCGGCCGTCTGTGCACCGCCCAGGCCTTTTTCTACGGTCAGCATAGACAGATTGGAGGGAACAGAGCTGAAGGCGATCATAAACAGGAAAGAGACCAATAGCTCAGGCAGGATCTGAAGGGGATTGAAGCTTTTCTTTGAGGCATCAGTCTCTTCTTTTTGTGTAAGTCGCTGTGCCTGAGGAACGGCAGCACCGGTGAGAATGAGTCCCGGGATACCGAGGAGAAAGACCAGATATCCGAACCACCAGCCGCAGGCAGCCAGAAGTCCTCCAAAGAAGGTCATCAGCATACTGCCGATATTGGCGGCACTGTTTTGCAGACCAAGCATGCTCTGCTGCTCTTTTCCTTCAAAGTATTCCGCAATGAGTGCCGGCGCTACCGGACATACCAGTCCGACACCGATACCTAAAACGGCTGCCCAGAAGAATAAAACATTGATGCCGGAATGCAGGAAGAAAGCACCAAGCCCGGCCAGCGCTACGACGACGAGTCCGCAAATCGCCAGGCGCTTCTTCCCGATCTTTCTTCCCATCGAAGAGGAAAGGATCATAAAGACGACACTGAATATGCTCGGGAATGTCATCAGGAACTGAACTTTCTGAGTGGACGCTTCCGGAAAGGCCGCCGCGATGTCGGCCAGGATGGGGGCGATCCCGTTGGTGGACATCTGTACGAAGGACATGGTGAGGATCGCCGCTTTCAGCAGAGCCTGCTTCGATCCGGATGATGACTGATCCATAACTTGATTTGACATGAGATTCCCTCCGGGTTTCAGGAATGAGAAGAGATGTTCTCTGTTACGATGATTATACCGCAAAAAACGGGATAAGACTACTGTCCGTCTGTCAGTTTTCCGGATCGACCTCACAGAAGCGACGCAAAGAAGTATTGACAACTATTTCTGTGAATTGTACACTGATGAAAAATACACAGATCACATGACGCTCCACAGGAGAAACAGACATAAAATGAACCTGGATCATACCATACGAATCAACACTGCTGAAGGCATCCGTGAGTTGCATGGCAATGAAGAACTGAATGAAATTCTGCATCTTCGGATCGACCTTCCGGAAGGCAAAATCCTCTTAGCAAAGGCAGAGATCTCCCTTTCCTGCTCACAGGAAGACCGGATCTTCATGAACGGATTTCAGAGCTGGAGCTATTGTCCCGAATACCGCCCGACTGACAGGATCCGCGGTCTGAAGCACCTGCCGAAACTGCTGGTGCGCGTGCTCGGCCTGGACCGCTATGGTGACCACTACTTTCTTCCATACCCGGATACCCCCGGCCTGACCCACGGCGTATCCTACTGCTATGTGCGAAGAGGCGATCATTATCGACTTCTGGCTTCTTTGGACGAGCGGCCCGGTTATACGCTGTTTTTCTATGACGCCGTACTGGGACGGATGACGATCAGGCGTGACTGTGAGGGTATCCGCTGCAAAGGGGAATATCCGGTCTTCGATCTCTATTACGCGGAAGGCTCGGAGGACGAAGTCTTTGACGGGTGGTTCAAGGCCATGGGAATCAGGCCAAGGACGCAGGAAAAGATCGTAGGCTATACCAGCTGGTACAACCGCTACCAGAAGATCAGCGAACAGACGATCCGGAGCGATTTGCTCGGATGCGTACAGGTACTGCACAGGGGCGATCTGTTCCAGATCGATGACGGCTGGGAGCCTTTTGTGGGTGACTGGCTGGAAACGGATAAGAAGAAATTCCCCCATGGGCTGAGGCCTCTGACCGAAGAGATCCACCGGTGCGGTCTGAAAGCGGGGCTGTGGCTGGCGCCTTTCGCGGCGCAGCATGGCTCAGGGCTGTTCCGGGATCATCCGGACTGGTTTTATCAGCATGACGGCAAACCATGGTACTGCGGTTTGAACTGGGGCGGCTTCTACGCGCTCGACTTCGACCATCCGCAGGTCAGGGACTATCTGAAGGAAACCTTCCATAAGGTCTTTGACGAGTGGGGATTCGATCTGGTGAAACTGGATTTCCTGTATGCCGCCGCCCCATTGGGAAGTGATACGGAAACTCGCGCCGGACGCATGATCCGCGCGATGGAATTCCTGCGCGAGCTCTGCAGCGACAAGTTGATCCTCGGATGCGGCGTCCCGTTGATGCCGGCGTTCGGGCTGGTCGACTACTGCCGGATCGGCTGCGATGTCGGTCTGGACTGGGACGGTTCCTGGCTGATGCAGCAGACCATCCGCGAGCGCGTGTCCACCAAACATTCCATCGGCAATACGATCTTCCGCCGCCAGCTTTCCGGCCGCGCCTGGATGAACGATCCGGACGTGTTCATTTTAAGGGAGGAGAATACGCGCCTTACGAAAGAAGAAAAGCGAGCCCTGGCGACGGTCAACAGCCTGTTCGGTGGTGTGCTTTTCTGCTCGGATGACATGTCCTCCTATCAACCGGACGTGCGCGCCTTTTACGAAGAAATGCTTCAGAACCGTCAGGCAGCGGACATCCACGTAGAGACCGGGGACGGTATCAGAATATCCTATGTTGTAAACGAAGAGACAAAAGTTCTTGAGATCCCGGAAGAAAAATGCAGGTAAAGAACAGGAGACAGATGATGAAAAAAAGGATCTTTATATGGCTTCTGGTGCTGGCTCTTAATATGAGTTTACTTAGCGGCTGCAGTCAAGCGGAAGAAGAGAGCGATCCGTCAGCTGCGGCATCCTCGGAGAAATTTGAAACGGAAGAAGTAGAGCAGTCGCAGGAGTTGACCATCGAGCAGCTGAAGGAACAAAGTGCAGCCGCTGCCGCGAATTCGCAGGAGAGTTCCCGGGAAGAGAAAAAGGAAACAGAAGGCCTGCGCAACGACAAGGACGAGTCAGAGGAATCGACAGAAACAGTCGAATCCAGTACGCCTGAAGAGAGCAGTGCACCTGCGGAATCGAGCGCTCCTGCTGAGTCCAGTGCTCCTGCGGAAAGCAGCGCTCCTGCCGAGTCCAGTGCGCCTGTGGAAAGCAGCACCCCTGCTGAGTCCAGCACGGAACCTGCGGTCGAGTCCTCAGCACCTCCGGTCGAAGAAACGCCGACAGAAAAACTGGTCACCGCAGGGGAGATCAGTGTTGGAAAGACGTATATCTGGGATGATTACGGCGCTGTATCGGCTTATCTGGAATTAACGAACAATACGTCGGAAACGCAAACGGTACGGACAACGATCAGGGGTTATGACACGGCCGGGACGGCAATCGAAGGGGAAGAAGGATACCTTTCTGCGCTTGGACCGGGAGAAACATCGCTGATGGAATTGTTTGTCGGTTTCTTCGATGCAGCACCGCTGGATCATCTTGAATATGAGCTGTATATTTGTAAGGCGAGCAAAGAATCGGGTACCAAAGACCTGGAAGTAAAGGAAGCGGATTATGGCCGGCAGATCTTTTATGAGGTGACGAATAAAGGCCCGAATACCCTCAGGGACGTGAGGGCGACCACGCTGTTCCTGGATGCGGAGGGAAAGGTACTTACCTGCCGTGTTGTCTATATGCACGATATCGACTGGGAACTGAAGGTCGGAGGGACCGAAGGGGAATGTATGTGGGTACCGTTGGATGAGGAAGGGAATGTGCTTTCCTACAGCAGCCGGGTAACCTATTATTATGCGGAACGCCTTCAAAGAACAGATCAGGCAGCTGTCGGACAACCGGCCGAGATCCAGGTGCTGGAAGATTATAAGATAGATTATAATGGATCGATCGGCAGGATCCTGGTGTATAAAAATGTTTCAGCAGAACCCCTGAGGGTGAGGATCACTTTTGCCACACATAATCCGTCCAACGGAGCTCCGGTCTGGATCGATCACTTTGTTACCGAAGTCCTGGAGCCGGGCGCAACGATGGCCGTCCAGGGAGGGCAGGCGATCCAGTCCGAGCTGGGAGAGCTTGAACAGGAGATCCGGTTTGAGGTGGCCAGGACGGACGACACTTCTGCAAACGGTGACCTGACAGTTTCGGCTCAACCGATTGGGAATGGCGGGGTGCTGTCGGTGCAGCTTACAAACAACAGCAGCCGTGACATCGACACTATCGTTCTTTTCGTCATCGCCTATGACTCGGCCGGGAATTGCTTCCATGTGGATACCAATACAGTCTTCGAAGGAGAAAGTGCGCTGGACGCAGGAATGACGTCGGAGGAGATACACCTGACCATCAGCACGGCACGCGAAGTGGCTGATCACTGGGTCCTCTTCGTATCTTCAGCATATTATAACTGACGGCACATTATACGAACTCTTTCAGGTACTCCGTGATCACGCGGTAACCTTCCTCGTTCGGGTGGATCCCGTCCTTCGTGAGTGCCGGGTCCGCGTTATCACTGACGCCGTCCGTCAGCGCTGAATAGACGTCCGCGTAGACGTAGCCGTACTGCAGTGCCAGCAGTTCGATCTGCCGGTTCAGCTCTTTTATATCCTCTGCCCGGTCAGCGATCGCTGATCGATCATCGGAAAATGTCGGATAAACAGATTCGCATACGACTTTGGTATCCGGCAGATTCTCCCGAAACGCCCGCAGGATCCGTTCGTAGTCACATACGACCGTCCCGACCGGGCGTTTTTCATTCAGAAAATCGTTCACTCCGATCAGCAGGACGATCTTTTCCGGCTTGAGCGCGTAGATACCATCCAGACGGCCGAGCAGGTGAAACGTCGCGTCGCCGCTGATCCCGCGGTTATACACGGTCCGGCCCGGATAGAATTTATCCAGCGGATAAAAGTCCGTGATACTGTCACCCGCGAACACCAGCTGCCCGGGAACGGCGGTCTTCAGTTCCTTTTTGAATTTGGCCTTCTTGGATAAGACATACGGGATCCTCCACATATATGTTTTGAGCTGCGGACGGATGATCCAGATCCCGGCAGCGAGGATCGCAGTACGCATCAATGAAAACTTCTTTTTCATAGGATAAACTCCTTAATAATTGTGTTTTACATCGGTATGATTTATAATGAAATAAATGAATAGTTACATAGGAGGAAAGACAGTGAAGATCAACGGTTTCAAGGTTCGTTTCATCAATGCACAGTGCTATGAGTTCATTCTCCCGAACGGGAAACACCTGATCACCGACCCTTATATCACACCTGTAAACCTTGTCGGGTTCCGTCCGTTTTCTGTGGACGAGATCGAGCGGTGCGACTACATCCTGCTGACGCACAGCCACTATGATCACACCTCGGATATCGGATACCTGTTCAAGAAATTCAGTTCGAAAGTCTTTTGCAGCAGCATGGTGGCTGTCGAGCTGGCCAAATACTTTGAAGTGGCACCCGGCCGCATCTTTCCTTTCGACAACATGGATACCTACGAGATGCCGGATTTCACGCTCCTTACCGTCCGCGGCAAACATTTCCCGATGCTGAACGTCAGATTTGATCCCGGCTCTTTCCCGGACAGCTTCGGCGGCTCGGGACATGATCTTCTGAACTACATGGGGACCATCTTCTCCTATGATTTCTGTATCACGCTTTCCAATAATATCCGCATCATGTTCGTGAGCGGCACGGATGAATACAAAAACATCTACAAAGTCGCTGACGAGTACCGGCCGAACGTTCTTTTCCGCCACACAGCCGGCAGCGTTTCCGGTGAGGAGTGGGGAAAAGTCATCGCCAAATATAACGCGCAGGTCGCCTTCCCGAACCATCAGGATAATATCTACAACGGTAAGTGGGGCGTGAGTATGGATGATTTCGCGCAGCAGATCCGCGACAGCCTGAAAGAGGCCGGGAGCGACACCGTATTCATCAACCCGACGCCGTACAAATGGTATGACATCTCCCTCGGCGTCACCGAAGAAGACTAACTGCATCATGGACGCACTCGTCAGTTGCTCCCTGACGAGACCTCCTGAAGACACCGGGTGAAGAAGCTGGCGTATCCTTCCTCTATGCAGGAGGTACTGACGTCTTTTGTTTTCAGATCATAATAATACATGCCAGTTTCCAGGTCTTTTGACAGCGAATCCAGCGGAAAGCCTTCGACACGTTTCTCATGAGGTTTGCTGACGAGCAGGAAAGGCTCCGTGGATAAGGCACGGTCCATGCTGGAAAAGATATGTGATTCATCATAGACAAAACAGACCGCGTTCCAGTATCGGCCGGTCAGTTGTCCTCCATGACGGGCGGCGAGAGATGCGTAATATTCGATCATCTCGTCGTCCGTCAATTCTTTTCCATTAACCCGGCGTACGAAAAGCCCCGGCTGTTCGTCATCGGGCAGTTCATCAAAGTAAAGCCCGCTGTCGCAGGAAAACACAGGCATATGAAATGCCGCATAATATGCTTTGGCTTTGATCTCGGAATTCTCGAGAGGTGTCTTCCCGCCTTCGGTGATGGCGGGCAACGGCAGGCCAAGGTCCGTAAGCCCGATCATCTCCAGTCCGACTTTTGTCATGGCCTTCTCCATGATCAGGAGCTTGCCATGGTTCGTTGTTCCATACAGGATCTTCATAGCTTGGTGACGTTTTTCTCCATGCTGTAGGTGTGAGGTTCTTTGGTGAAATCCTGAAGACCGGCGGTCAGGATGATATCGAGTTCTTCTTTGGTTAGTTTTTCATCCGTATATCCTCTTGTGGAAAAACGGTCTTTGATGGCGGCTAAGGTCTCTTTCATGACAGTGTCTCCTTTCAGTCTGGCTCTTCTGACAAGAATAATATCATATTTTATGTGTGGATGGCTATACCACAGTGTTTTTTATTCCTATTATCGTGAGAAATATGATATACTACTGAAAGATATAACCAGCCGGTGTTGCCGGTTAATACTATTTTACAGGAGAAAAACCATGAAAGTTTTCCTGAATGACCCGATCGCTCTGTCCGCCAGACAGCGGCTGGAAGCGCATGTCGAGGTCGTTGACAATTATGACCAGCCGGAAGAGCTGGATGCCATTATCGTAAGACAGCAGTACTGCAGCGGAGAGATCATCCGAAAAGCAAAAAAGTGCCGCATTATTCAGCAGCACGGCGTTGGCCTCGACAGGATCGATCTGCAGGCCGCAAAGGAATGCGGGATCCCCGTGAAGAACACTCCTGGCATCAATGCCAGGTCGGTAGCGGAATATACGATCGCCATGATGATGGACGTTTCCCGAAAGGTGACGGAGATCGATAAGAAAACGAGGCAAGGATTACTGACATCGTTTGGAATGCCAGAAACCGTTGGATTTGAAATGACGAATAAGCGCCTCGGGTTGATCGGAAGCGGAAATATCGCGAAAGAAGTCGCGCAGATCTGCCGGGACGGATTTCATATGGAAATCCTCTGCTGGAATCCCCGCCGCAGCGATGAGGAGATCCGGGGCATGGGCTTTATCCCCAGCACATTACAGGGCTTATTCTCCTGTGATTATGTCAGTGTTCACTGCTTGCTGACGCCGGACACTTACCATTTGATCAACCGGACGAGCTTTGAAGACTGTACCCCCAACCTGATCCTGGTCAATACAGCGCGCGGAGGGATCGTTGATGAAGAGGCGCTGTATGAGGCGCTGATCTCGGACAGGATCGCAGGAGCAGCGCTTGATGTTTTCGAGAAAGAGCCTCCGGAGACGGACAATCCGCTACTGCAGCTGGAGAACTTCGTGGCAGGGATGCATGTCGCCGGAAGCACCTATGAAGCACTGGAACGAAACGGGAAAGCGGTCGTGGATAATGTATTCGAAGCACTTGGGATCGACGGGTAACAAAGCAATTGCGCGTGCAACGCCTTTGCAACGCAAATGTTAATCTGCATTGCTTGAGTAGGTGACGGCCTGATCCTATAATGGGGCCATCAACTCAAGGGAGGAAAAACAAAATGTTAGGTGACAACATCAGAGTTCTCAGAAAAGAAAAAGGATTTACGCAGGAAACATTTGCGCAGCAGCTGAACGTCGTTCGTCAGACGGTTTCCAAATGGGAAAAGGGACTGTCGGTTCCGGATGCCGAGATGCTGAATACCATTTCGGAAGTACTGGAAGTACCGGTCAGCATCCTGCTGGGAAGTGCGATCCCGGAACAGGAGGAGAAACCGGCCACCGATAGTGAGGCGATGAATGAGATCGCCAAGCAGCTGGCGGTGCTGAACGGACAGCTGGCAGGGAAAACCGCGAGAAGAAGGAAGCTCCTGAGAGGGATCCTGATCGGACTTCTGGCAGTATTCATTCTTTATTTCATCTGCATCATTCTGTTTAAGACAGAGAAGAAACACAGTACAACACTGGAAACAGTCAGTATCGTCTGTCAGGTGGATGGGAAAGAATATTCTTATATGGTGGAATACGATCAGAACTTCCAGATCACGGCCACAGGCGGAGACAACTGGATCTACGCACATGCACTGGAAGGAAAGAATTATGACGACGCGAACGTCCTTCTGGCACAGATCGAGGATTATGTCAAGGATCACGGAGGCACATGCCAGATCGTGAAAGAACCGAATCAGGAATAGATAGGAAATACGATGAAGATCATTTACATGCATCACGCGGAACGCAAGTCGAGCGGCAGAGGATCAGACCCGGCGCTCTGGCAGATGGAGGACCTGACGGAAATCGGCGTTCAGGAAGCGCAGCTGCTGGCGCAGAGGCTGAAAGGGCAGAAGATCACGGCTATCGTGACTTCGCCGTACTTAAGGTGCAGACATACGGCACAGATCCTCAACCAACATCTCCAGGTTCCGATCATCGAAGACAGCCGGCTGAATGAATGGCAGCCGGGAGAAGGCAGAAAAGCGCTTCTTGAGAGAAATATGGCAGCGATCGATGATCTCGTTCGTTCCTATCAGCCGGACGACACGATCATCTGTATCACAAGCGGAGTGAATGTCACGGCTTTCATCTGCTACTTTTACGGGATAGAACCGGCCGATGATGTTCCGATCTGTCAGGCCGCTGACATCTCCCCACTGATTTTTATAAAGGAATAAAAGAGGCAGCATATGATTTGTTTTCTGACCAGCAGAATCGACGATCCTGAAACAGGGAAACTGAATCCCGCCAATCGGCTGGAGGATGAACTGCGGACACATTTCCCAAAACATTGTCGGGCATTATTCATCTGCTCCAGTCCGGATGGCTGGGAAATAACCGACTTCTACGCCAATGCCACGAAGGTAATAATTGAAGACGCAGGTTTTTTGTTTGAACAGTTTCGTATCCTGGATGGCAGGAATGAGAGCGCTGCCGCAGAGCTTGTTCGCGGCTCCGATCTTCTGATCCTTTCCGGCGGGCATGTACCTACACAGAATCGTTTCTTTGAGAAGATCCACCTCCGTGAGATCATGAAAGATTATAGTGGCGTCGTCATAGGGATCAGCGCCGGCAGCATGAACAGCGCGGATGCAGTGTACGCACAGCCGGAAGAGGAAGGCGAAGCGATCGATCCTTCCTATCAAAGGTTTTTGAGCGGGCTGGGTCTGACAGAAATAAACCTTCTTCCACATTATCAGGAGAACAAGGACGATGTCCTGGACGGATTGAAGATTTACGAAGATATTGCCTATCCCGATAGTATGGGAAAGACGTTTTACGCGATCCCGGACGGGAGCTATCTATTTGTAAATGGGTCAAAAGAAGAACTGCGCGGAGAAGCCTACAGGATCAAAGACGGTGTGATGACCCGAATATCTTCATAGACACAACAAAATCATACCGACGGTAGAAAAAAGAATATCTGATCAGTATTAGCAGTCACTTCCTTTTGGGAAGTGACTGTATTATAATGATGACAATTTGAAACAAAAAAGGAGACCTTTTCTATGATTCAGTTTCGTGACGGCTTTTATGCCGATATCCGTACGGAAGACCGGAGCCGTACCATCATATCCTATAAAGCCGGGATCCTGGAAGAAATGAAGAACCGTGTAGAGAAACAGGCATTTCTTCGGGTATATGACGGTAATCTCTGGTACTATTCCTCTGTGACCGACGTCGATCATCTGCAGAAAGCGTTGGATGAACTATACGCGGCCGCAAAAGAAAATGCCAATATTCTGGATGATCCGATGGTCAAACGCTTCGAGAAAAACCAGGATACGATCATGAGTTTTCAGGACTGCAGTGTCCGAGATATCCCGCTGAAGGAGAAACAGGATCTGCTTCTTTCCTATCTTCCTTTATTGTCGGAGGATCCCTGTATCACAATGCCGATGGGTGAATATCTGGATCGCAACAGCCTGTTTCATTTCCAGTCCAGTCTTGGCGCGGATATCACCTATGACTATCAGACCTGCGGAGTTGCTATCTCCTGCAGCATGGCAGAAGGAGAAAAGAAATATACCGGCAACTGGCAGAAAGGCGGCACGCGTTTTGAACAGATGCAGGGACTGGAAGAAGAGATCCGTGCATCCGTGAAGGAACAGACCAGTTTCCTCCGCAATTCCGTTCCGGTAGAGGCAGGGAAATATCCGGTCGTCCTGTCGCCGCTGGCAGCGGGCGTATTCGCGCATGAATCCTTCGGCCACAAATCCGAATCCGACTTCATGCTTTCCGACGAGAGCATGAAAAACGAATGGGAGCTGGGGAAGATGGTCGGCTCTCCGATCCTGTCGATCGTCGAATGTGGAGATGTACCCGGCTGTGGTTTTGTCCCCTACGACGATGAAGGCACCAAAGCCCGTAAAAACTATCTGATCCGGAACGGAGCCCTGGCCGGCCGGCTGCACAGCGCGCAGACAGCGGCAGCGCTGGACGAAAGAATGACCGGGAACGCGAGAGCGATCGACTGTACTTTCGAGCCGATCGTCCGCATGACCACGACATATATCGAAGGCGGCGATCTGGATTTCGACGAACTCATTGCCCCTATCAAAAAAGGCTATTATATCAAGGATATCCGTCACGGCAGCGGCATGAGCACTTTCACCATCGCGCCGAGTCTGGCGTATGAGATCATCGACGGAAAACTCGGCCGTCCGGTCCAGATCAGTGTGCTGACAGGTAACGTCTTTGAGACCCTCGGACTGATCGACGGACTGACGAAAGACGTCGAGCTTCTTTCCTTTGTGACAGGCGGATGCGGAAAAATGGAACAGATGGGTCTTCCTGTCGGTTTCGGCGGTCCGTATGTCCGGGTATCATCCATGAACGTGCAGTGAGGTAAGGAAAATGGAAAAAGAATTTATCAAAAATACAGAACGCTCGATCACACTGAATGTGACCGGAGGCAGGATCGATAGCTTCCGGTCGCTGGAAAAAACGACTGGGACCGTACGGGTCTATGAAAACGGATGCATCGGTGTCGCCGGATGCCTGGGAGAACCGGACGAAGACGAACTGACCGAAAAAGCCAAAGAAGCACTTGCCTTCGGGATCCCGTATCCCTGCCATATGGAAGCACCGCTGGAAATGGAAAAACGGCAGGAGAAAGAGATCATCCCTGTTCCGGAGTTCATTCCCACTATGCAGGCTTTCCTTGACCGGCTCGGTGAAATGTGCCCGAAGTTCGCGTTCTCCAATAAGATCAGCCAGACGTACAGTTATACGGAATACAAGAATTCCGCAGACCGTCATCTGATCAGTTCCGGCTGGACGCTGTCGATAGAGCTGGTCATCCAGAACCGTGGATCCGGCAATCTGTTCGACACGTTCCTGGGCTGGTGGGGAGACCACTTCGATCCGGACGCTCTCGCCGCGCAGGTGAAAAAGGAATATGACGCGTTCTATACCCCGGCTGATCTGGAACCGGGCCGCTATCCGGTCATTGCCGGCTCTTCCGACCTGGTTGCCCGTTTCTTCCAGCACTTTATCGGGGATCTGTACGTAGCCGGCGCTTCTCTGGTAAGCGGCAAGCTCGGACAGAAGCTCTTTTCAGACAAACTGACCATTCAGTGCGATATGAACCCGGAGACCGCACCTGGTACCAGTTTCTTTGACGCCGAAGGCTGTGTCGCTTCGAACTTCCGGCCGGCCATCATCGAGAAAGGTGTGCTGACGGGACTTCTGACGACCAAGAAAACGGCAGATCAGTATGGTCTTGCCACTCTCGGAACGGCAGACAGCGCCTATGACGGCGTACCGGAACTGGGGTTCAGAAGTATTTATTTTGAGCCGACAGAAAAAAGCCTTCGCGAGATGGTTCCCGGGAAGGCAGTGTATGTGGTCGTAGCGTCCGGCGGCGACGCGACGCCCGACGGTCACTTCGCGACGCCGGTCCAGATGGCATATCTGATGGAAGGCGGGAAGCTGGTCGGACGTCTGCCGGATCTTTCGATCAGTGGTGATTTCTTCGATATGTTTGGAAAGGATTACATCGGCACGGTCCATGATGACCCGCTGAAGGGCAGCATGCTGAGCGCCGTGATGATGAATGTGACGAAATAAAACTACAGGACCATCAGAGAATAAGGCTTCTCTGAAGACGTTTCGGCCTGGACGCAGCCATCCTGCTTCTTTATGGAAGAGGTCATAGCTGCGTTTCCTTTTGTATCGGGGATCGTGAGCGTGATCGAAGCGCCTTCCGGAAGATCGTAAGCCTGCAGGGTTACGCCATTGGCATAATCATAGTCGGGACGGGTCTCGACCGCGCCTAAGGGCAGCACGGTGCCGGGACGCTGAAGGAGCGGCAGAGACAGGAAATCAAAAGTCCCCTTATGCCAGCCGTGGCTGACTTTCTCGCCCGTGAGGATGTTGAGCCAGGTCCCTTCCGGAACGTAGTACGTGACTTCGCCCGAAGAGGAGAAGACCGGCGCTACCAGGAGCGCGTCTCCCAGCATATACTGCCGGTCAAGCGTCTCGCAGGCCGGATCGTCCGGGAACTCCAGCATCATCGGCCGCATCATCGGGACGCCGGTCTCATGAGCTTCCACGGCTTTCTCGTACAGATAAGGCATCAGACGGCATTTGAGACGGGAGAACTTCCGGACGACATCGACGCTTTCTTCGTCGAAGAGCCACGGGACCCGGTAGCTGGAAGAACCGTGCAGACGGCTATGACTGGAGAGAAGACCGAAAGCCACCCAGCGCTTATACACGTCGGCCGGCGCAGTCTGCTCAAAGCCGGAAATATCATGACTCCAGAAGCCGAAGCCGCTGTGCGCCATGGAAAGGCCCGCGCGGAGAGTTTCCGCCATAGAGATATAGGAAGCGCTGTTATCTCCGCCCCAGTGAAGCGGGAACTGCTGGCTGCCGGCCGTCGCGCTGCGCGCGAAGAGGACAGCTTCTCCCTCGCCCCGTTCCTCCTTCAGAAGATCAAAGACCATCTTGTTGTAAAGGAAGGTGTAGTAATTGTGCATCTTCAGAGGATCGGAACCGTCGAAATAGGCAATGTCTCTGACCGGAATGCGTTCGCCGAAATCGGTCTTGAGCGCGTCCACGCCCATGCGAAGCAGATCCCGGAGTTTTCCGGCATACCATTCGCGGGCCGAGGGATTCGTGACATCCAGGATGCCCATGCCGGCCTGCCACATATCGGTCTGCCAGACGTCGCCTCCGGTCTTTTTGAGCAGATAACCGTTCTTCGCTCCTTCCGCGAAAAGCTCTGAACGCTGACCGATATAGGGATTGATCCAGCAGCAGATGTGAAGGCCTTTTTCATGATACCGTTTCAGCATGGCCTGCGGGTCGGGGAAGGTATCCGGATCCCAGACGAAGTCACACCAGCGGTAGCCCCGCATCCAGAAGCAGTCAAAGTGAAAGACGCTGAGCGGGATCTCCCGCTCGGCCATACCGTCGATAAAGGAAGAAGTCGTCTTTTCATCGTAATCTGTGGTGAAGGAAGTGGAAAGCCACAGACCGAAGCTCCAGGCCGGCGGCAGGGCCGGACGGCCGGTGAGGGCTGTGTAGAGTTCCAGGATCCCTTTGGGCGTTCTGCCGTAGATGATATCATAGGTCAGTGATTCCCCGGATACGGAGAACTGCACCCGCTCCACCTTTTCACTGGCAACTTCAAAGGAAACATCCGAAGACTCTTCAACAAATATCCCATAGCCGCGGTTCGTCATGTAGAAGGGAATGTTTTTATAGGTCAGTTCGCTGGCGGTACCGCCGTCCGCGTTCCACATGGTGATCTCCTGACCGTTTTTGATGTAGGCAGTGAAACGTTCGCCCAGTCCGTAGACGTTTTCTCCCACATCCAGCATCAGGCTTTCCACCATATACGGATCAGCCGGAGGCATGATGGAACCGGTGACGCCGGTCTTTTTCAGGATATGGGCCATGCCGTGATAACCGCTGGTCGTCAGGAGTTTTCCGTCTCCCAGAAAGTCGACCTGCCAGCCACTCGCTTCTTTGGATACACGGGCTTCCAGGCTCCCGCTGATATAGGAGATGGAAGAGGGCGTCTCGTTGATTTCAGGAGAAGTGGGTTCCTCAAAAGTCTCAAAGGAAGGACCCTTGTCCTGTACCCCGGCGAAGTGACTGATCTTTACTCGAATGACATTCTTCCTGGGTGCGGAGAACGTCACATCCAGAGTGGCGCTGTTCAGAATGTCGCCGCGGCTGCGGACCGGTTTGGTGGCGGCGAGGACGTTTAGCGCGGACTTGCCGGACGGGGCGGTGATGCGCGCGGACTCGATATATTGCGTGGCAAAATGGGGATCCATTTCCGGTTTGATATGCCAGTAGCCGTTGGTAAATTTCATCAGATTGCTCCCTTCTGTTAGCGGGCGAGGGTGATAGTAGGTTTTCTTCATTGTAATTCACAAATCTTTTCTTTGCAATACAGCAGAAATCTTTCCTTTACATACAGGATTGTGATACAATAGAGAACATAATATTTCGAGGAGAAGGTACTATGAGTCGAAAGAAGAAAAAAGGGTCCAAGCTTAAGATCCTGCTTATTGTGCAGATCGTGATCATTCTGGGCCTGGGCGGTACGATCGGATACTTTTTGCTGAATAACGGAAGCGGACTGATCGGCGCTGGTACCGGCCGGAAGGATGTGCAGGAAGTAACCACAGAAGAACTGGAAACCGAAGATCTCCTTCCGCAGGAACAGATCGCGGAGCTGTCGCTGGAGGAAGCCGCGGCGGAAACCGCGAAAGGCTTTCTGACGCTTTATCATAATTGTGATCCGAAGGCCGGAGAGTATCTTCGCGGAGGAGAAGGCCTGACGTTCCCGGAGATCCAGGCCGAGATCGCGAAGAGCATGACGTTCGAGATCGGGCAGACCCGCCTGGTGGAGGATGAGGACGGATTTACCTATGCCCTCGTGGAAGTGACGATCGAAACGGTCAGCTTTGAAGCCGCCTACGAAGACGCGAAGAAGGAATTCTCTGAGGATGCTGATTCCGAAGAGATCCTGGCCAAGGTCACGGAAAAGCTGAAAGAGTACGCAGCCTCCGAGCGGGACAGCTTTGTGATCGATATCATGGTGCTCGATTATGTGAACTCCAGAGAGATCCTGATGGATTCGAACCTGTCGGACGCCATCACGGGAGGACTTCTGACCTATATGGAGGAAAGACTGGAAGGAGGCGAGGACGATGAGTAAGAAGATCATCAGTATCGTTCTTTGTCTCGCGATCCTTCTGGGGATCCTGCCTCCCATCAAGGCATTGGCGTATATGCCGGAAGAGAAGCCGGATTTCATCCAGGGACAGTTTGAATACCGCATGGAAGGCGAAGATCGGAAGGTAGTCCATAAAATGGATGCTGTTCTGGAAAACAATACCGATATTTATGTTTCAGCTGAAGATGCTGCCATGCTGGCTGGTTTTTCCGTGAAACATATTACCGGGAAATATACTTTTTACCGACCGGGCGAAGAGATCTGGAGCACGCTGCTCCTTACCATGACGGAGAACGGAGAATGCCGGAACGGACAGCTGATCGTTCCCTATTATGACGATCCTTCCGGGAACCGGTGGTACGGCCTGGTGCATCTGCTGTATTATCTGCGCGCTCAGTTCGTCATCGATAAGGAAGGTGGCGAAAAGGGAGAGGATGAGGTCGCTGTAATCTTTCAGGCAGAAGCAAAGGACCTGCTGACTGTTATGGAGGATTTTGAAAAAGAACTGAACGACCTGAGACTGGATCAGAGCGTACTGTATATTTCCGGAGGTGCTGCGGCAACTACACTGGAAGCCTCTTTCAGTGTCGTTTGTGACGGTGGATTTGATGCCCGGATCTTTCTCGGGATCATAGGCTCCAATATGATCATTGAAGAACAGTATCAGAACGCTCTTCTTACCCTTGCGGCAGAGGACTCGGAATATATCGTCAATAATGATGAGAATGAACTGCTGGAGATCCTCGAAAGTCTGCATTATGATCTGAGCGATCCCTGGACCGCTGAAATGGTCAGTATCGGCGGTATTCCGAATGACATGATCGAGTTTATGAACATGCTGGACGGGTCGGAAGATTTTCCGGCAAAAGTGATCGCGACACAGCTGAATATTACGGAAGATACACTTCAGACTTTCGATGATTTGAGTACGGCAGCAGAAGTGATCGGCTATACAACAGAGGCGATCGCCGCTTTCTATAACTATATGGATGTTGCCGAACGCAGTAAAGGATGGAAAGAAAGCTTCGTCAAGGGATTGGAGCTGCTTACAGAGATAGAGAAAAGGGATTTTCATTCAAATGATTCGATCGACCGGTTGAAAAAAGCGGCGAATAAACTCTTCAATGAGTATAAAGATCCCATCAAGGCGGCTGAAAATGCTGTCTGGGCACAGGGAGCCGCCTTTTTCGGTAAGAAGGCGATTACCCTGATGGGACCTGTGGGGGCTCTTTTTGGGATCCTGGATAGCTGTATCGGTATCGCGACGGCTATTTTTGACGAAGAAGTCCAAGCCGGAAAGACGACTTACATGGTCGACTGCCTGATGGATGTAGGCAATGCTGCCAATAAATATCTGTCAGTCGAGATCAGCAAAGCGGAAGAAGAAGCGCGGGACAAAGGCTATGTTTCCCAGAAAACTCTGGACCGGATCCGGGCCTGGGCGATCATGGCGGTACGAGTCACACAAAGAACCTATGCTTATGTCTATTCTCTGGAAAAAACGAATGATAAGAATTTCGAGAATACAGAGAAAGCCAAAATGGCACGGGAAGTCATGACGAGTGCACTGGGCATGATGAGTGTTATCACGGAAAGCGAAAAGTATGACAAAAACCTGATGCCTCTTTCCGGCGCGAACGCCACATCCATGCTTTCCAATGAGCCGCTGCAAAAGAGGGAAGACATCTCCGAGTCCATCTGGCGCACCTGCTATATCGGCGGGGAAGTCCTGGATGACGAGACGGACGAACCGATCATGGACGCCAGGATCGATGTGTACCGCAGCGATAATCCGGAAGTCGTTTTCGCGGGAGCGTCCACGGATAACACCGGACACTGGGACATCAAGCTGGATAACCGGTATGACTACACCTTTGTTTTCAAGGCTGAGGACGAGGAACATGTGGAATACCAGATCACCTATGAAGGAACATCTGTAGAAGAAATCGACGAGAAAGAGAACTACGTTTATTTCTATACCCGTATGTCGAAGGGTCTGGAAGAGCTCTTCTACGCGTATCTTCGGGCCAATGTGGTTCCGAAGATCGGAACCTGCGATGGGGCTTCCTTCTCCACACCGCTGGGAGAAAAAGCCATGGGAACGAACGGTGGTACCGGTTTGTTAAGCGCCCTGGTAGACGATCTGGATAACGACGGATCCCTGGAGATGGTGACCGTAACGGTATCGGTAAGGAACAATTCGCCAAGTGAGATCTGCTATCTGGTCTTCGAGAGCGAACGGCCGATCGTGGCGGTGGATATCGATCTCTACGAACTCGTCGACGGGAAGGACGGCAAGGAAGTCGTTCATGCCGACGGACCAAAGAACATCGGTTATATGGAAACGGAAAGCTACGGATCTATCGGCGTTTATGCCTGCCAGTGGGAAGGAGTCACTTACTTCACCGGAGGCAGTTCCATGGATGATATGACGACATACGGACCTCATGCGACAGCCATTTATCATCCGGAAGAGGGAAAACTGATCTTTGATTATGTCGCCGGCGGCACCTGGGGACAGGGACTTCCCGGGACCGATGACAATGAACGAATGGGCGCCAGGAATATGGATCGGACGAATACGATCTTTGATCCGAATGTGAGCGTCGGCAGCGGAAAGCTTTCTTCGCTGAATTTTGAGCTCACGGATTCCAGTTATCAGAACGCGACCGTCAAGGTAACGATCACGGACTCGACGTATCTTCTGGAAGCTCTGGAAAAGGATTACAAGACGATCCGTGACCGCGCGCGGGAATTCCTTACTCTTCTCGATGAGAACGAGAAAGCCGCGAAGGCCCAGATCGAGGAAAACATCCAGAAGCTGGAGGCAGCGATGAATTCCGCGGCCGGTCAGACAGCCAGACAGATCATCGATTATGTTTCCGCGACTTCCGGCAAAACTCTGACGATGACCTATGAGGACGCGTCGGATGACGGAAGCTATACAGCCGCCTATAAAACCGACGACAAAGCCCAGGTCCATATCAAGGTGAACGCGGACGGAAAGATCGAATTCCTGACGACGGAGGCACGAGACTTTCACCAGACGGAAGAGTGGATCGCCCTGAAGGACGCTATCCTGACGGTCGCAGGCCTTGGACTTCCACAGGATGCCATTTCCGCGTTTTCCGGAGAGCTCGCCATGCAGTCCTATAACGAGGTGTATAACGGGTATCAGATCCTCGTCCACAATATCGACAACTTCTATATAGGGATCAGCGTAGCTGACTAGTGCAGCTGATCAGCAGAGCTGATTAGACAAAAAAACAGACCGGTTACACAAAATTCCGTGTGCCGGACGAGACATAATATATGATGTCAGTATACGGCAAATACAAAGGAGGTGCATGTAAATGCCAGAGAATGGAGGCCAGGAGAACAAGGTGAAAAAACTGGTCCGGATCGTCTTCGCGGCGATCATCGGGATCATCGTATTGACTACGGTCGCCGGCGGGTTCTACAGAGTCGATGAGCAGGAAGCGGCCGTCGTCACGATGTTCGGAAAAGTCATCCGGACAGATACGGCCGGTCTGTACTTCAAGATCCCGTGGGTACAGCACGTGTATAAGGTCGATACGACCACACACGGTACCGGGATCGGATATGTCGTGGACAACGACGGACAGGAGTTTACCATCGATACGGAAAGTGTCATGATCACTTCTGACTTCAATCTGATCGACATCGATTTCTATATGGAATATCGCGTATCGGATCCGGTCGCTTATCTTTATAATTCCAGCGATCCGGAACTGATCCTGAAGAACATCGCACAGGCAGCGATCCGTTCCACAGTGATCGATTTTACCGTGGATGAGGCGATCACGACCGGTAAAGCACAGATCCAGTCGATCGTCAAACAGAAGATGCAGGATGAACTCGCCAAACAGAATATCGGCCTGCAGATCATCAATATCACGGTACAGGACGCGGAACCGCCCACCCAGGAGATCGTACAGGCGTTTAAGGCGGTAGAAACGGCGAAACAGGGCAAGGATACCGCGATCAACAACGCCAACAAGTACAAAAACGAACAGATCCCCGCGGCCGAAGCCAGCGCGGACCAGATCGTGCAGAAGGCGGAAGCCCAGAAAGCAGCCCGTATCGCCGAGGCGGAAGGCCAGGTGGCGAGATTCAATGCCATGTATGAGCAGTACAGGCTGAATCCGCTGATCACCAAACAGCGTCTGTTCTATGAAATGCTGGAAGAGGTGCTGCCGGACGTCAAGGTGATCATTACGGACGGTACGACTGAGACTATGCTGCCGCTGGAAAGTTTCGTTCAGGAGGAACCGGAAACGACCGAGATCACAAGGACCGTTCCGGAAACAGAAGAGGAAGGAGGGAATGAATGATGAAGAAAACGGTCGGTAAATTCTTTGGTATCGTGATCGTTTTTCTGCTGGTTCTGGTCGCGGCTAACTCGATGTATACCGTTCAGCCGAATCAGTACGTGGCAGTCCGTCAGTTCGGACGGATCGTCAGTATTGAGTCAGAGCCCGGACTGAAGTTCAAGATTCCCTTTATTCAGAACATCCAGCGCATTTCCGCGGCGACACATCTGTATGATGTGACTCCTTCGGATGTCATCACCCGCGACAAGAAAAGCATGATCGCGGATAACTACGTGCTTTGGAAAGTGGTCGATCCCGTGAAATATATCCGTACACTGGAAGCAGTGAACGGGAGGGCGGAAGAGCGTATCGACGCGGCTGTTTACAACGCTTTGAAGAATGTCATTTCTTCCATGACACAGGACGAGGTGATCGAAGCCAGAGGCGATGAACTGACGGAGCTTCTGACAAGGGAAGCCAACTCCGACATCAGCGAGTACGGCATCCTGATCATCACCGCGGAAGTCAAGGCGCTCGACCTGCCGGATGACAACAAATCCGCTGTCTATGACAGAATGATTTCCGAGCGTCAGAATATCGCGGCTTCCTATACCGCACAGGGCGAGGCGGAAGCTCAGAAGATCCGCAACGAGGCGGATAAGGAAGTTACGGTCATGGTAGCTGACGCAAAAAAGAACGCCGAGATCCTGGTGGCGGAAGGCGAAGCGGAATATATGAGGATCCTGCAGGAAGCCTACAATACAGAGGATAAAGCGGATTTCTACAATTATATTCGTTCGCTCGACGCGCTGAAGGTTTCACTCGGCGGCGGCAATAAGACGATCATTCCGGATAAGGATTCCGAGCTGGCGAAGATCCTGTACGGACCGAGTGCCGGCACGGACAGTAAATAGTTCTTAGCGATAAGCGACGGCTTCGATCTCGATGTCCGCGTTTTTCGCAAGTCCGGAGACTTCCACACAGACCCGGGCGGGCGGTTCGATCCCTTCGAAGAATGAACCGTAAACAGCGTTGACTGTCGGGAAAGCCGCCATGTCTGTGATATAGACCCGGCAATGAAGAATTTTGGCCATGGAACTGCCGCAGCCTTCCAATAGGGCGCGGAGGTTTTCCATGGCTTTCTTCGTCTGTGCGGCAATGTCACCCGGGATGAGTTCGTTGGTTGCCGGATCGATCGGCAGCTGGGCGGAGGTATAGATCAGTCCGCCGTATTCCACTGCCTGACGATAAGGACCGACAGCCGCAGGAAGACTTTCGACGCTGATACTTTTCTTTTCAGGTTTGTCATTCATGGGAAAACCTCCTTTTATCTCATAAGATCAGATACTGTGAGTATAGCATGATGCAAAATGGCTTGCAATCGGTTTTGGCATAGAGCATGACAGAACAGAGCCTATGCCGTTCTTATGCCGTCTTGCCCGGATCGCTTGTAGGCTATGAACCACTGTGATACAATGCAAACTGTAAAACAAAAACACATTTATCCGAAAAGGTGGAGGAAATAGATCATGAGTGAAGAAAAGAAAAAGAAGAAGAGCGCGAAAGAGCTTCTGGCTGAGGAAGAAGAAAAGAAGAGAAAAGACAAAGAGAAAGCAGATAAGGAAAAAGAAGACGAAGCGCTCGATCCCCTGACGGTACGCGGACGGATGAATCTGATCTATCTGATGCATGTACAGCGCCGCCGGGAAATGTTCATGAACAGAATGGAAGCGAAAACACTGGACAATGTGCTCGGTACCATCCGGATGTCAGGCGAGGCCATGGCGGACTATCTGCTTTTGAGTCAGTATGCCATGAAAGCGGATGGGACGATGAGTCCGAAACGTCTGGACGGACCGGTGCCGGAAGGTCTTCTGGACCCGAAAAATCCGGAGAAGCAGGCCGTACAGAACTGGTTGCTGAAAGATCCGGGTTCCGACAAATTCATGGAGCATATGGATGATATGGCGGAACTTCCTCCGGAAGGCTTCGTGAAAAAAATGGCCGGTGAGTTTGCCGACCACATGAAGAAAGAAAAACAGGCGCGTGATCCGGAAGCGGTCAGTGTAGCGCCTCGGGGATTCCACGCACCTGGTGTAATGCCTTTCATGGCAGCAGAACCGGAAGAGCCCGTTCTGAAGCCGGCGGATGACTGGAAGGACGGTCATTGATCAATCATACTTGTTGGAACGGCGCCAGATCTTCTGCTTTTCAGCAGCCGCGATCAATTCCTCCCGGAAGTCCGGATGCGTGATGCTGATCAGCATTTCTGCCCGTTCCCAGGTCGTTCGGCCGGTCAGATTGACAGCGCCGTATTCGGTGACCAGATAGTAAGCCTGGCTTCGGGGACTTGTGACGATATCCCCCATAAAATGAGGAACGATCCGTGAATGGCGGCGGCCTTCTTTATCCTGATAGAACGATGTCATGGTGATAAAGGCTTTGCCGCCATGACTCATTGCGGCGCCTGTCAGGAAATCGAGCTGTCCCCCGGTCCCGCTGATCTGGCGCATACCGGCGCTTTCAGAACTGATCTGTCCGAACAGATCGACGGCAATGCAGTTGTTGATGGAGATCATGTTGTCGATCTTCGCGATGGTCTCTGGCGCGTTGACATAGGTCAGCGGGCAGGCGATGACGCCGGGATTCTGATCGATCCAGTCATAAAAATCCCGTGAACCGAAGGCCATGCCGAGCACGCCTTTCCCGCGGTCGATGGTTTTGCGCTGATTGGTGAGTTTTCCTGCCTTATAGAGCTCAAAATACGCGTTGCCGGCCAGCTCGGTATGCATGCCCAGATCCTTCAGATCGGATTTGGCGATCTCCGAACCGATGACGTTGGGCAGCGATCCGATCCCCAGCTGCAGCGTCGCGCCATCCTGGATAAACGGAAGGATATGGCCGGCAATGGCAATATCCTCCGGCGTCGGCGGGTTGATGGGGAATTCCGGAAGAGGCGGATGCGTTCCTTCGACGACGAAATCCACTTCCGAGATATGGATGCTTTCCTCAAAGCCGCCGTAAATACGCGGCAGATGCTCGTTGACCTCCAGAATGACGATATCCGCTTTATCCAGGATCCCTTTGGCGATACCGGTAGCGGAGGACAGGTTGAAATAACCGTGCCTGTCCATGGAGGTCACACACATCATCGCGACGTTGACCGTCAGAAAATACTGATAATAGGGGACCAGATTACGAAAGATCATCGGGATGAAATTGCAGAGGCCCCGATCGAAGAGTTTTCGTTCATAGGCGGACAGATGCCAGCTGTTGTAATAGAAATGCTCGCGGCTCGGATCACCCTCGACGACCTCGATAGGACCGTTCAGCAGATTCCCACGGATCTTGACATCGAAAAGTTCATCGCGTCTTTTGGCGAGGGCTTTATCCAGGAGGATCGGGAATCCGAAATTCGTGGTATAATCCACCCAGTCTCCGCTTTTGATCACCTGGACCGCTTCTTCCGGTGTTCTGAGTTTGGAACGGTATTCAGCGTAAAAATCTTTCATCTTGGTTTTCTCACAGATTGATGAATTGCCACTGAGGATCCATTTCATCGGGGAATTTTTCCCAGGTATCCTTACGGGGCGGTTCCGGGACGGGCTTACGAAGCTCGTCCTTTTGATAAGCGAAACGGCCGAGACGGGCTTTGTCTTCTTCCGGCGTCAGCGGCGGACGGGTGTTGGTGGGGATCATACTCTCGACCCATCCCGCGTGATACTCGTTCTTCGTCGTGCGCTGCCAGGCGCCCCAGAGCATCTTCCATTCGCCGTCTTCGACCACGTTGGCGCCGGGCACCATACCGATCGAAATGATCGCGGTGGGTTTTTCCCTGAATTTGGAAAGACCTTCCACGCCCAGCGACCAGAACAGAGAGCGGGATTTGGTGTTGGTGGGATCGACTTCGATGATCGGGGTGGTCAGCGGATGGACCAGCGAGTTGCCTTCCAGGGAATCCACCACCGGCTTCATCCGGAAAGCCATCTCAGCAGCCACGTCCACGCCGGGATGTTTCAGCGCTTTCAGTTCGTGGCGCTTCTCACCGATCCGCTGGTCATCCCAGAAGATCGCCGCGCAGCCGCGCATGTTCTGTACCTGCCAGGCGGAAGTCAGCCGGGCAGTCTCTGCTTCCAGAGATTCAAACTCTTCGTCGGTCAGCAGATCAAAATCATGGATATCGATATTCAGCATTTTGCGATCCCTCACCAGTTCTTGTTGCGGTCGAGTTCCCAGCCCAGATCGTCCCGGGTGTAGGTGCTGTACGGCTTTGGCGCGCAGGGCAGTCCTTCACGGATCCCGGTGGGCGAGTAAGGATTATGGTACGTGCAGGTGTCAGCCTGCGGATGGAGCGGGGTGTTCAGACGGTTGATCATGGAAGTGTCATCCACCCAGCCTTTCTTATAATCACATTTGATGAAGCGGAAATAGTGAAGGTGCCAGATCTTCCATTCGCCGTCCGTGAAAAGAAAGTCAGCGGCGACCTGGCCCCAGGCCCAGATGGCCATAGGATCCTTGTCCTCCTGCGGTATGGCGCCGGCGCCGGTGACCCACCACAGACACTTGGCTGTCTGCAGGTCATCCGCGATCTCGATCATCGGCGTCGTAAGCTGCAGATCCAGCATCTCGCCCGGTTTCACCGGCGCGCCGACGACTTCCCGGATGATGCTCTCCACATTTTCAGCGCCTTTGAATACGCCTTCATCACAGTATTCCAGGCTCACGCCTTCCGCGTCCAGGGCGAAGTGACGAAGCACCGCGTCTGCCTGGCGGAAGTTGAAGGCGGCAACGGTACGGCCCATCTCATTCTGAATTTCCCTATAAGCCTCGAGCTTCTGCATGGCAGTAAGCAGGGCTTTTTTTCTTTCTGTGGTGATCATACTTATCCCTCCTTGAAATGTTTGGGAACCGCGGAGCGGTTCGGACAGGGGCTCAGGATTGCAGCCATTGAATGCCCCTGTTACCTCCTTGATAAATCGAGTGCTTCTTCTATGACTTCCTGTACCCGCGTGCCGCGGTAGAAATAATAGTGCCCCGGCAGCAGGATGTCGCAGGGTATTTTGGCCAGCTTTTCCAATGAGTCGCGAAAATCTTTCAGGTTGAAATCCTCGCTGCCCATAAAGCCGAGCTCCACACTGACCGCATCCAGCGGCGGCCTGGGAACGGTCCAGAACATGTCTCCGGTACAAAGCGCACGGACGTGGTCGGTCTCGATCAGGAACGAGAGCGAACCGGCGCTGTGTCCGGGCGTCGCCAGGACGGTGATGCAGCTGCCGCCCGGAAACGGGAACCGATCTCCGTCATGCAGCACCTGATCTACTTTAGCCGGGATCCAGGGAGACCCGAAGAGGCGTTCGCTTTCGGGATTGCCTTCCTCGATCAGCCGGACGTCCGACTGGCTGGTGAGGAGTTTTGCGCCCAGCTCATTAACCCGCCGGGCGTTGCCGCCGTGATCGAAGTGTGCGTGGGTCAGAAAGACATGTGTGACATCCGATATATCGAGATCCCACTGGTTCAGGACCCGGCACATGGTCTCCCACTGTTTGGTCTCATAGCCGCAGTCGATCAGCGCGATACCGCCGTCATACACGAGCGCGTAACAGTTGGAGTTGGTTTCATATTCTACTCCGGAGATCTTCAGAAGATGTTCAGTGATCTTCATTTACTCATCCTCCGCCTGTACTAAGGTGACCTGGATCCCTGCGTCCTGAAGGGCCCGGATCTTTTCCGGATCTGCCTGGGTATCCGTGATCAGGTCGGTGATATCTCCGAGATCGCCGGAAAAGAAATTGTGTTCCAGTCCGATCTTGGTATGATCGGCGATCACGATCTTCTTTCCGGAACAGCGCCGCAGCATCGTCCGGTTGATCATGGTCTCTTCCATCACGCGGCTGGTAATGCCGCCCGATACGCTGATCCCGCTGACGCCCAGGATACATTTGCTGGCGGTGAACCGGGAAAGCATATCGACGGCCACCTGGCCGGTCAGGCTGTTTTTGCGGCCGGTGACCTCGCCGCCGGTGAGCAGCAGTGACACGTTCGCCGGCCGGTCGACCTCCAGGCTGCGGCCGTTGTTCGTGATGATCATCACTTCTTTGGTGATGTAGGGATAGATCAGTAAAGCCGTAGAGCTTGAATTGATGAAGACAGAGTCGTCGTCCTCCAGCATGGCGGCTGCCGCACGGGCGATGGCTTTCTTGCAGCCCATGTGCTGTGAGATCGAAGCCATGTAGGCGGGTTCATCCTCCTTAACGGCGGGTTCGATCGCTCTGGCACCGCCGAAGTAGCGGATCAGCAGCTGCTTGTTTTCCAGCTCTTCCAGATCGCGGCGGACGGTCACTTCCGACACCTGCAGCAGGCGCGCGAATTCAGGTACCGTGCAGGAGCCCGCGCTTTGAAGGTGTTTCAGCAAAGCCATCTGGCGTCTGGCAATGGCATGAGCACTGTTTTTCATACCTTGATTCCTTTCATATTATGTCCGGTCGACGGTTCGAGCTGACACGCGGCGAGTGCGTCATACAGCCGCCGCCGGACAGCAGAGATCCTCCCGTATTCTTCGGTCGCGGCCTGATCCGGTGTGAAGAGCTGCTTTTGCTGATCAGGTGCAGTTTCCGCCTGGACCGGCAATGAAGCATAGGCATCCTCGAGCGAAGGGAATCGTCTGAGTGTGTATGCCGCGGCCAGATAGGCGCCGATAGCTGTGGTCTCTCGTGCGGTGCTCTTTCGGATGGGAAAAGCGATCATATCGGCGATCATCTGACAAAACAGATCGCTTTTGGTAAGACCGCCGGTGATCATGATGGAATCCACTTTCGGCAAGAGCCTGGAAAGAGCCTGACAGCATTCCGTGATCTCCGCGGCCAGTCCTTCCAGCATCGCTCTGGCAAAGTCGCTTCGGGTATGGTCAAAACCGATATTCAGAAAAGCACCTCTGGCCTGTTCGTTCCAGTCGGGACAGCCTTTTCCGGCCAGATCCGGCAGCATGATCAGCCCCCTGGCTCCGAGAGGACTTTTGGCGGCTTCCTCCTGAAGAACGCGCAGATCGTACGGGCCGGCCGAAGGATCGGGCTTTTCCTGGAAGAAGGTCCGGTTCATCCAGTCCTGAACGGTGCCGGAGGAAAGCGTGCTTGCTTCCATGACCCAGTAACCGGGATTGATGGCGGTGGTCACACAGACGCGGACCTTTTCATCCATCAGCGGCTCGTCCGAAAGGGCGGAAAGGTAGGATCCGCTTCCGCAGGTAAGGCCGATGGCGCCAGGCCGGAGCATTCCCTGCCCCAGCACGCTGCACTGCTGATCTCCGCCTGCCGCGATGACTGAAGTTCCCTTCGGCAGATCAGTCAGACGGCTGAAATCCTCCGTGACAGAACCCACGATACTGCAGGGTTCCACCAGATCCGCCAGTTTATCGGCGTCCACATGATAGATCCGAAGAAGATCGTCATCCCACCGGCGGGTACGGATATTCATCAGATGGGAACGGCTGGCCAGGGAAGAATCGGTCACGAAACGTCCGGTACACAAATAGATGAGATAGTCCTGGATTCCGATGATTTTGTAAGCTTTTTCGTAGATATCCGGATGGTTCTGGCGCAGCCAGGCGATCTTCGGTGCGGAGAGGACCGGGAAAGAGTAGTTTCCGGTGAGCCGGAACAGTTCGCTTCCCACCTGGTCGTTCATCTGATCGGCAAGATCGGCGGAGCGTTTATCATACCAGGTGATGATCGGACAAAGCGGAGTTCCGTCGGAAGTGATGGGCAGGATACTGCTGCGTTGGCTCGTAAAGGCAAGAGCCTCGACCTGCGCTTCGTGTCCGGCCAGCCAGTCGGCCGCGGCACGGCAGATCGCGATAAGACAGTGTTCAAAATCAGCGGGGTCATATTCCGCGCGTTTGCCTTCCGTGTGCATCGTGTAGGTGCGCTGCTCGCAGAAGCGCATATACCCGCTGCTGTCAAACAGGATGCCCCGCATGGAGGAGGAACCTGTATCAATGATCAGGATATAAGACCGGGAGTCTGACATGGGATCTCCTTTCAAGGACATAAGCTGAAGCAAGGATAACATAAAATGATCATAAAATCAAGGATAAGTTCATTTATATGAATAAATAAATCATATAAGGACAGAATCCGATTGACTTTTGAGTAAAAAAGAGCTATAATGTTTCCGCAAATGATCATATCAATCATAAAAGTGAGGGCGAAAAGATGAGCAAGATCAGTGAAATGACAAGAGAATCCTGGATCATGTCGACGTTCCCGGAATGGGGCACCTGGCTGGTCGAAGATATTGAAAACGCTAAGATCCCGGAAGGCAACATCGGTATGTGGTGGCTTGGCTGTACCGGTATCTGGTTCAAAACGCCGGGCAATACGAACATCACCATCGATCTGTGGTGCGGAAACGGTAAACGCACGCATGGCAACGGCAAGATGGCAGTCGGACATCAGATGGCGAACATGTGCGGCGGCCGCGCGATGCAGCCGAACCTGCGCAACGTGCCTTTTGTCATCGATCCCTTTGCCTTCAAACATGTCGACGCGGTGCTGGCGACGCATTATCATCAGGACCATATGAGCGCCGAATGGGCGGCCCATGTGATCAACAGCGGGATGACGACAACGGATGAAAACGGTCAGGAGATCCCCGTTCCGTTCATCGGCCCGCTCAAATCGGTCGAGACCTGGATCAAGTGGGGCGTTCCCGCGGAGCGCTGCCGCATCGTCAAACCCGGCGACGTGATCCGTTTCAAGGATCTGGAGATCGTGGCGCTGGACAGCTTTGACCGCACCTGTATCGTAACGACCGATTCCACCGGTCCGGACCGGGAAGAGCTGACCGGAAAATGCCCCACGGACATGGATGAGAAAGCAGTCAATTATCTCGTCAAAACGCCCGGCGGCAACATCTATCACTCCGGCGACAGTCATTTCAGCATCTATTTCGCGAAGCACGGCAAGGACTATGATATCGACGTCGCGTTCGGTTCCTTCGGAGAAAACCCCATCGGCATGCAGGACAAGATGACTTCCGTGGATATCCTGCGCATGGCCGAGAACCTTCGCTGCAAGGTCGTCGTCCCGATCCACTGGGATGTCTGGACCAACTTCCAGGCAGACTGTGAAGAGATCCGTCTCCTGTATGATTTCAAGAAAGACCGTAATGAATATGGTTTCCACCCGTTCTTCTGGCAGGTGGGCGGCTCGTATGTCTACCCGCAGGACAAGGACAAGGTCTATTATCATCACCGCCGCGGGTTCGAGGACTGCTTCGAAGCTCCGCAGAATATCCCGTTCCGTTCCTGCCTGTAAAGCGTCCGATCGATATCTTTTATTTGAGGATGAAACCATGAAATATCGCAAACAAACTTTGACCGAACTGGATCACGTGTACGCGGTCAGCGTCATGCAGCATGAAAATGAACCGTGGGTATTTTTCGCGGCGGAAAACCGCGGAGCCTGCGTCGCCTTTGACTGTGCTTCCCATGAACGGAAGAAGACTGTCTGGGAACAACCCGGCGGCACCATGAGTATGGTGGAGATCCCCGGCCGTGAAGGCGAGTTTCTGGCCGTACAGAAATTCTATCGTCTGTATGAATGGGAAGAGGCCTGTCTGGTATGGGTAAAACCGAATGACCAGGGCGGTTTCGATACGAGAGATCTGTTCACTCTGCCTTATCTGCACCGCTTTGATCTGCTGCAGCGAGATGGCCGGACGTTCCTGGTGGTCTGCTCGCTGGCAGCCCATAAAAAGACCCGGGATGACTGGAGCGAGCCGGGCAGCGTTTACGCGGCCGTTCTTCCTTCCGACTGGGACGGACCCATCGAACTGAAAGAGATCCTTTCCGGCTGTTTCCAGAATCACGGCTACGCCAGAATAAAGGAAGAGGCTTACGACGTAGGTCTTTCCACCTGCGAACAGGGTGTGTTCCGTCTGATCCCTCCGGCTGCCGGAAGCGAGGACTGGACGATAGAGAAGATCATGGACCAGGCCACCAGCGACGCGGACCTTATCGATCTGGACGGCGACGGAGAAGCCGAGATCGCGACGATCGAACGTTTCCACGGATGCTATTTCCGTATCTATAAAAAGGTGGACGGAATGTATCAACAGGTCTATCAGCATCCGGAAGTCAGCGAGTTTTATCATGTGGTCAAAGCCGGTACGATCGCGGGCCATCCCTGCTTTGTCGGCGGATGCAGACGAGGAAAGCAGCAGCTGTTCGTGGTTTATTGGGATGCAGATACCGGGATGTTTGTGACTGATACCGTGGAAGAGGGCGTGGGGCCCAGCAACGCGTATATTTTTAATGGCCCGCAGGGTGATGTGATCTACTCCGCGAACCGCGAAGCCGCCCACGCAGCCGTCTATGTTGTAGAAGAATAGGGAAACAGTATGTCTATCGATTATCGTCTGGGATTATATGAAAAAAGCATGCCCGGGGATCTTTCTCTTCGTGAGAAGCTGGAGCATGTCAGAAAAGCCGGATTTGACTATATGGAATTATCCATCGATGAAACGGACCAGAAGCTTGCCCGTTTGGACTGGACTATGGAAGAGATCCGGCAGCTTCGGGCCGATATGGAAGAAACCGGTACACCGATCCATTCCATCTGTCTGTCCGGACACCGCAAATATCCCCTGGGACATCCGGATCCGGCTGTCCGCGAGCGCAGCCTGGAGATCATGCGAAAAGCCATCCTTCTTGCTTCGCGTCTGGGCATTCGCCTGATCCAGCTCGCCGGCTATGACGTCTATTATGAAGAGAGCACACCCGATACCCGGCGCTTCTTTGAGGAGAACCTGCGCGAGAGTGTTCTTTTTGCCGCGGAATACGGCGTCGTGCTTGCTTTTGAGACCATGGAAACACTTTTTATGAATACGGTCAGCAAAGCGATGTACTACGTGGATGCCGTCGCCAATCCCTGGCTGCAGGTCTATCCGGATGTTGGGAATCTGACGAATGCCGCCTATACGGTCCTGAAAGCCAAAGAAGCAGACAGTTCCGCACTCGCTGCGCTTGTCGCTCTGGATCTGGAATGCGGACGCGGGCATATTTCCGCTGTCCACCTGAAGGAAACAATCCCTGATGTGTTCCGGGAAGTACCCTTCGGAACCGGCCATGTGGATTTTCCCGCCGCGATCCGTAAAGCCCTTGAACTGGGCGTGAGAGCCTTTGTATGTGAGTGCTGGTATGTTGGCAGTCCCACATGGGAAGAAGACATTGCCGGGGTCCATGCATTCATGGAAGGAAAATTCAAAGAAGCGATCACGAATGGATAAAAAAAGTTCGTCCGGCAAAAAGTATGAAGCGCTGCTTTTCCTGGTCACGTTTTTCTGGGGAACGACGTTCGTCGCTCAGAGCGTGGCGATGGATGAGATTCCGCCGTTCTCCTATGTTTTTGCCAGGTTCCTGATATCGGCAGTGATCCTGCTTTGTATCGCGCTATGCCGTGACGCGCTGCGAAAACATCGAAACATACCAAGACCCTCATATGATGTGCGTCAGACGGTGCTTGGTGGCATTGTTACCGGCGCAGCGTTGTGCGCGGCCAGTATCACACAGCAGATCGGGCTGATCACGACGACCGTCGGAGAAGCCAGCTTCATCACTTCTTTCTATATTATCCTGGTCCCTGTACTTAGTATCTTTCTCGGGATCAAGGCTACCAGGCGCCTGTGGATCGGCGTTATCATATCCCTGGCGGGACTATACTTCATCTCGATCGAACAGGGCCTGCATATGAGCATCGGCAATGCTTTCGAACTTCTCTGCGCCGTGCTGTTCAGCATTCAGATCCTTACGATCAATTACTTCTCAAAAAATGCCGACCTTCTGTGGTACGCGGTGATCGAATTCTTTGTCATCGCGGTGATCTCCCTGGTTTTGAGTCTGCTTTTTGAACACGCGACGTGGGGACAGTATAAAGCGGCCGCGATCCCCATCCTCTACGCCGCGGTCCTCTCCGGCGCCTTCTGCTATTCCATGCAGAATGTCTGTCAGAAACACCTCGATCCCACAGTAGCGTCTCTCATCATGGGAACCGAAGCGGTGTTCGCGACTTTCAGCGGATTCCTGATCCTGCATGAAACGCTGAGCCTTCGCAAGCTGATCGGCTGCGCCTTGGTATTCATCGCCATCGCCATCGTCCTGACACCAGGAAAGAAAAACGGAGGATTTGCATGAAAGAACTGCTGGACCTGTTTTTTACTTTTGCCAGAATAGGAGGCCTGACCTTCGGCGGCGGCTATGCCATGCTGCCTATGCTCCAGAAGGAGGTCGTGGAAAAACGAGGCTGGGCCACCAATGAAGAACTGATGGACTATTATGCCATAGGACAGTGTACGCCCGGCATTATCGCGGTCAATACGGCAACATTTATCGGCAACAAGACTCGGGGTGTTCTGGGCGGCATCATCGCCACGCTTGGAGTGGTCTTCCCGTCGCTGGTGATCATTACCATTATCGCGGCGTTTATTTCCAACTTTGCGGATCTGGCCGTCGTAAAGAACGCGTTTGCCGGTATCCGGGTCGGTGTTTTCGTGCTGATCCTGAATGCAGTGGTCAAACTGGGAAAATCATCGATCAAAGACGCTGTAACTCTGTGCATTTTTCTGTTAGTGCTGATCGGATCACTGCTGCTGGATGTTTCGCCCATCATTTTCGTGCTGATCGCCGCGGCGGCTGGTATCGCGGCTCATCTACTCCTGCAGAAAGGAGGGGATAAGGCATGATCTATCTGCAGTTATTTTATGAATTTGCGAAAGCCGGTCTGTTCGCTATCGGCGGCGGGCTCGCCACACTTCCTTTCCTTCAGGATATCTCCGTGCGAACCGGCTGGTACACAGCAGATCAACTCGCCGATATGATCGCGGTTTCCGAATGTACCCCGGGACCGATCGGCGTGAACATGTCCACCTATACCGGTTATACCGTCGGTGGTATACTTGGTGCAGTGGTCGCTACACTTGGCCTGATCTTTCCATCCATCGTGATCATCATTATCGTCGCGAAGATCCTGAAAGCTTTCCAGGACAATAAATATGTGAAGGCGGCATTTTACGGACTGCGTCCGGCATCCACCGGCCTGATCGCCGCGGCGTGTCTGAGTGTCGGCCAGATCGCTCTGTTTAACCCGGGAGCATTTGACAGTCTGAAGAGTGTTTTCAGCGGCATCCGATATCCGGCGGTGATCCTGGCGGTCGTTCTCTGGCTATTGATGAACCTTGGAACATTCAAGGCGCTGAAGAAGAATAAAGTACTCGCAAAGATCAGTAAGCTTCATCCCGTCGTATTTCTGGCGGCATCAGCTGTGATCGGGATCATTTTCAGATTTGGAGGAGTATAAATAAATGAATAAATCATATTTCGACGGAGGTCTGCTCCAGTTGATCGGTTACAGGATCCTTGGCTTTCTGGTGACAGTTCTCAGTCTGGGGATCTGCCTGCCGTGGGCTTATACCATGATCTACAACTGGGAAACAAAACATACAGTCATCAATGGAAACCGGCTCTATTTTGACGGAACTGCCGTAGGCCTGTTCGGCCAGTGGATCAAGTGGCTGCTTCTGACGATCATTACGCTGGGAATCTATGGGTTCTGGGTAGGGATCAAACTCAAAAAATGGCGGGCTGTACATACACATGTCAACGCGGTGGGATATCCCGGAGGATTTTTCACCGGTGAATCCTGGTTTGACGGAGGATTATTCCAGCTGATCGGCTACCATATCCTGGGGATCCTGGTCACCACGATCACGCTGGGGATCTGCCTGCCCTGGGCATACACCATGATCTATAACTGGGAGATCAAGCATACCATTATCAGCGGTCATCGGCTGGCTTTTGACGGGACGGCTGTCGGGCTGTTCGGACAGTGGATCAAATGGCTTCTTCTGACGATCATTACTCTGGGAATCTATGGATTATGGGTAGGGATCAAGCTGAAGAAATGGAAAGTCGCTCATACGCATTTGCTCTTTTAACAATCAGGACTACTTAAGAAGGATGGCAATCAAACACTGTGTCTTAACTGCTGAATGAACTCGATCAGATTTGTGAATAAGGAGAAAATAGCTATGCAGGATATGATTCGTAAGACATTTGTTTCCACCGAAGGTATCGCGCTGGGAAGCGCAGTTCTCCCGGAAGGATATGTCACTTCCGGAACGATCGTTCAGAAATGGCAGTGTGATGCCGTGCCGATGACGATCAGCATGGCGGCTGTCAGTCCGGACGCACAGATCATCATGGCTTCAAGCTCGAGAGAGATGTTCGAAGACTATCAGAACCCGGCTGTCCGCCAGTCTGTCCAGAATCTTCCGACGACCATCCCCGGAAGCCTTAGGACATTTACGGAGCCTTACGTTTATTTGATGCAGTTTGCTTCCGCCTTTGCCCAGACACAGCTGACGCCTGTGGCCACGGCAACTCTTCCGAGCGCCTATGGAAAAGACCCGGGAAAAGCGGTTGGCTGGCTGAAGCAGTTCTTTATGTCGCACACGGTCAATATCACAGTCAGGATCGAGATCGCCAATGCCACCTGTCAGGGTATTCTCGTAAAATACAGAGGGCAGAAGAACGGGAAGAATATCGTCGTCCTTGCCGGCATGGACTATCAGGGTATCGAATATTACGATGCCAATAATACTTTCCAACAGATCAACATGATGATGAATCCGCTCGGCGCGCTGGGAAGTCTGTTCGGTGGAATGGGCAAAGCACAGCAACAGCAGGCACGGCAGATGCAGCCGTTGCCGGCCAACGGACAGATCCCGTTCGGTCACGCGAGTCAGTACGGCAAACAGGTGGACTGCATTCAGTGGGGATGCAACCGGAGCTATATCGCGACTGTTCCGGAAGAGCGGGAGGAAGAGGGAACGGCTGCCTTTCTGAATTTCGTATCTTCCCTGGTACCGGATGAGGCGCTTCAGCAGCAGTATGACAGCTTTGTCGAGCAGATGTTCCGGCAGAGAACCCTGGAAGCACAGGGATATGCCGCGCAGGCGCAGCAGGCACAGCTCAACCTCATGCAGTCACAGCGGAATCTTCAGCAGACACTGGCCCGGAACTCGGCGGAGATGTCAGCCATGACGATGGATTCGTGGAACAAAAAGATGGCGTCGGATTCCCGGATCAGCGCGGCGCGATCCGAAGCGATCCGCGGAGTCAATACCTATACCGGACTGGACGGACGTCCGGTCGAAGTGAGCGTCGTCGCCGACCATGTTTACCAGAATCAATACGGGGACACCTTTGGTGTATCCGGCAACGCTCTTGATCAGAGCCTGCTGAATCAGATCAACTGGACGAAGATAGGATGAACAAAAAAAAGCTTCCCTTGAGAAAATCTCTTGGGAAGCCTTTTTTATCATCTGATCCCGGGCTGGTTTCCTTCGACCATTTTGCCTTTATCCTGGATGTTGTTTTCTGCCTGGACAACCGGCTCGGCTTTCTTAGGCTGTTCCATCTTCGGGCTTGCCTGACCGGTTTTCAGCTCATGCTTTAATTCCTGCATTGTATCCTTGGTTACCATGCCCTGTTCAGCCATCTTGCGAATGCCACGCTCGCCATATTTCGTATTCGATTGCGAAGCAGCGAAATTCAGTTTATTGGCAAGATCCCTGGTGGACAGATCAAGCAGTTTATCTTCCGCTACGATCTGGTCTGCGATCGTATCCAGATTCTTCTTACCTGCAGGTGTTTTCAGAAGCATAACGCTGGCAGGTTTTTCCTTATAGTAGCGTTTCATGGACTCCGTCATGTGCATCCCGCTGGTCATGTACGGGACGCCTTTCTTTGGCATGATCAGTCCGCCATTCTCATCATAATATCTGACTTGTCTCGGATTGTCTTTTTCAGTCGGGGGCATTGCGCCTTGCGCAAACTTGGCAAAGTATGTGTCAATTTTCTCTCCCTGAGACTTTTTGTTATCCACAAGCATAGACTCCAGGGCCACCTTGCCCTTGATAATGTCCTTAACGGCTTGTGCCTTCTCCTGCGGTGGCAGTTCTTTTCCATCCACGGCTGCCTGGAAAAGCTTTACGTTTGCGTCCGCTGCCTTCTGATGCAGCACCGAAAGTTCCTGAGCGCCTTCCACGGTCCAAAGGTTCTTTTCCTTCATGCCGGCCTTGAATGCCGCATCCTTCAGGTTGGGATCCGCGTTCAGCAGCTTGATCATACTTTTGGACGCTGCGATACCGCCCATCATTTCTTCTCCCGCGGATTCTTCCATCTGACAGATGGCACCGGCTTCTTCATTGATACCGGTGGCGATGATCTGCGCCAGTTTTCCGATCTTGCCTGCCTTGTATTCATTTAAAGCATCCCGTACAGCCAGTCTGGCCGGATCGATACCAGTCTTAATGTAAACTCCGCTCTGCCCACGAGGAGTGAGCTTATGTGTATCTGTAGTGTACATGCTGGAACAGGAACCGCTGATCAGTGCATCGATCTCTTCATCGGAAAAAGCTCTTTTTTCCTGCTGAGTCTCGGGGTCTGTCTCTTTAAGCTGCTGCATGGCCGGTTTCAACGTAGGATCGTATTCCGGGGTAACGAGATAGTTCTTCGCTCCGATTTTCGGATCCATACCGGCAAACAGGGCCAGATTGCAGAAATCTGATTTTGTCACGTTTTCCTGTCCGACTTTGATGGAATCCAGATCCAGATCCTCTTTTGGAATGCGGGTCAGGTCTCCGAAATAGTTTTTTCCCTCTCCGCCGTTGAAATATCCGGCTTGGGTGTGATGAGTACCTGTACTATCTGTATAAGCTCCCTGGAAAAGGCTTTCATGGACGCCGTCATCTTTTACAGTACGGCCGGGATATAGCGCTTCCGTTTCTTCTGTAGAAATTATTTTCGGATCCGGTTCATAGATGGCTTCTGAAAGCTTCTGCCCTAATTCGGTCTGTCCTGCCACTCTTTTGGCGTTCTCCAGATCGTCTTCCAGCTTAGCCTGAACGGCTCTTTCTGCTTCCAGTTCCTTTTCCCGAACTTCCGCTTCCTTCAGCGCTTTAGCCTGATCTTTCTCGTTTGGTACCTGACCGAGCTTGCGTCCGTTTGTCTGGAGCATTGCCTGGCGCGAAAGATTGTATTTGCGCTCATCCCAGGCTTCCCTTAATTCCACTGCTCTGTTGTAGTCATCAAAGTCGCGCTGGAAAGCGCCAAACCACCGATTCATGAGGCTGCGGAAAAAGCCGGGTCTTCTCGGTTCGGGCGGCTGCGGCTCCATGCACTTGGACAGATCATCCGGCTGCAGCGGCTTACTGATCGAGAATGAGATATCCCCGTTTCGATGTTTCATCTGCAGCTGTACCGGTTCGTCGTCACCGAGCGGATAAGCAAAGACATTGCCCATCAGCATCTCATCAAAGAAGCCGAAGCTGTTCATCTCCAAAACAGACCCGTCGGAAAGTCGGTGACCGTCATATTCCATGAGGGTCTCCTGCCCTTGGGCATTCTTCCTCATGATATACATGCGGCTGTGTCCGTTGGCATCCTTCGGGATATCGCCGTTTTCGTTTTGTCCCCAACCGAGTTTTTGCTGTAGATTCAGGTTTTTTCTTGCCGAATCCAGACGCGGCATATCATCCTGAATGCTGCGGCCTGTGCCTGGGCTAAACAAGGGCATCTGACGAGCATTGTCATCTTCACTGTATCGCGACGCCTGATCCTGTTCAAACTCTTCGATCGTTGAAAAACTCCGTACGGGTTCCTGATTATAATAATCTCTGAATGGCATAATGGTTTCCTCCTGTTCCTGTTATGTTAACTATATACATTTTTGCGATCAATAGCAAGTGCAATCGGAAAGCGACATAAAATCGGCATAGGAGCAACAAAACGACCAGATCTTCCCTTTGGAACAGAGAAAGATAAGAATTACGTAAGGGAATCTTAATATAAAAAAGGGTACAATCATATCAAAGAAATAGCCAAACAAACATGATATGAGAGGGCAAACCATGAACCATATCTTTCTCAGCTTTCTGTGGGCAGACATTCATCGGAAAAAAGGACTCCTGCTGATCCTGCTCGTTGGAATCATCGTGACGATGTATTGTATCTGCGAAATGCTTGGTATCGCAGTGAGTGAATATGAGATGGCGAAAAACTGGAGTGATTACTCATCCCTGATCGTAAATCCCGGTGATGAACAAAGCACTGAGATTCGACGAATGAATCAGCTCCTGGACAGGGCAGGAAATGAAGAGATCGCGAATATTATTTACCTGACAAAAAGTGAAAACGGGTTATATATCGTCGGATGGGACGGAACAGAGCAGACCAGGTGGTTTCCTCATTCCAGCGGACGCTTTTTTACAGAAGAAGAGGTGCTTGAAGGCGAGAAGGTCGCTTACGTATCCGAACAGTATCAAAAGGATGACCGGTCAAAAGAAATCAAGATAGGAGACGATTTATATACGGTCATCGGCGTTGGCTGGATGGGGACCTTTAACTTTAACAGCATGATTCCGGATGAATCAAAGGTACATCTGTTTACAGAAGAAACACCGTACGATGATCCAAATACCGGGAGACTGCGTGAGGAGTATTTCAGGTTCATCGTGATTCCCGCTTCCTGTTATCTGGAAAGCTTCGAGCCGGATCAGATATTGATTCAATTCAACGATGCTGATAATAAAAAACTCAAAACGTATAAGAAGACTCTGAAAAAAGAATTTCCAAAGATGCAGGTCTGTCTGCCAAAGCATACAGCAGAAACCAGGTTGGCAGAAAAAACTATCGTTTATATTCGAAAAAGCCTGATATTAAGTTTGATCGCCGGATTAACGCTTTTTCAACTCGTTCTGCAATGGGTCAAGGCATCTGTCCGGGAGTTTTCTGTTTATCATCTCTGTGGACTGACATCAGCGAAGATCCTCTGGATGATCTATGGACGGTTGTTATGCTATTTCCTGACAGGTACAGCTGCAGCGGCTTTACTGCAGAAGATCACGCTCCCACTTATGCAGATCATATACAGGGAAGAAACTCCTTCCTATTTGATACTTGGGCTGATGATGGGACTGGTTTTTCTGTTTATATCTGCTGCCACTTTACCGCTTGTCTTCAAAGAAGTCAGAAGGATCGGGGAGGACAGGAACGCATGAACGGCATAGAACTGATGAAGTTATTCTATTCAAAGCGAAAACTGAGAGAACTGGTTCTCATTCTGCAGTTGGTCATTATGGCAATGTTCTTTGCGAGTACAGCAGACGTTTTGATCACTTATTTTCAGGAACGTTTACAGATGGACCGATGCTACAGGATCGATTACAGTCGCACCGTTTACTTTACTCCTAACATGAATCTGGTAATGGATGAAATGGGAGATCTTCGAGCGGACGTATATAAAAAGATCTGCTTCGCCGCGGAAGGAGAGAAGATCTGTCGATTCGCAGATGTACTTGCGAAATATGAACAAAGCGGGACTAAAAACTGCAAGCTGCTTATCTATGATCATATGGACGAGATCCTTTCCTTGTCTCTTCAAAAAGGAATAGTTACGAGAGAGGAAGGTAAGCATTATGTCGTAGTGACAGCCGGCATTGGAAAGGACTATCCTGTCGGCTCTGAGATCGAAATAACGTTCGGAAATCCGGGCAGCACATATGATCATAAAGTCCGATGTATCGTTTCGGGAATTCTGCGGGAAAACTGTGCGATTCCTATTCCCAGAGGAGATAGATTCGTCACATTGATCGCTTCCGATGCCTTGGAAGAGTTGACGAGCGGACAGGAAAGATATGAGGCGATCCTTTCTTTTGACCTTGGTGATGAGTTTGATGAAGAAATCAGGTGGGAGCCGATCTACCTGATCCCTCTGAAGCCGGAAACAGGTTTTGAAGAGATCAGGCAGAAAATCGAAGCACAGGCCGGGACATATGGAACTGTCTTGAACATGAAAGAAATGATGAACACTATATTTACTGCCATGATAGCAGACAACAGCGGATTCATCTTTCTATTGGTTCTCTATACACTGGTTGCATTGTTCGGATATGGAGGGTATGTTTTTCTAACGATCGAGACAAAGAAGAATGTATTCAGGGAGCTGTATCTCCTGGGAGCGACTGTACCGAAAATCTATTTATTGTATGTTGCGTCCAATTTTCTTCTGATCGTGATCTCGTCTGCGATAGGAATGCTGACGAAGTCGCTGGCAAATGGAATATGGCCTCATATGAAATTTGTTGTCGGTTCATGGGAAGCCTTTACTGTGCTTCTGTGTATGATGACAGCCATCCTGCTCCTGTCATCTTTGATCGGTTTTCAGTATATCAGGAAAAGTATGATAGCAGGAAGAAGAGCGGAGGAAGGAGAATAACGTGGGACTGATTGAATTGAAAGACGCTGTTAAGAAATATGATATAGGCAAAGAGACCGAAGTCGCGGCGTTGGCAGGAACAAGTCTGACGATCGAAAAGGGTGAAATGATCGCGATCACCGGACCTTCCGGATCGGGAAAGACGACACTTCTAAAGATCATCGCGGGAATCGAGAAATTGTCATCAGGACAATACTGCTGGAATGGTCAGGATGTGGAGACCATGAAAGAGAAGGAGACGTGCCGTCTGCGCAATACCGATATCGGCTTTATTTCTCAGGATTACAGTCTGCTTGAGGAAGAGAGCACACTTTTCAACGTATGCCTTCCGCAGATGATCGGAGGAAGACACACGAAAGAAAACCGTTCCAATGCGATGAAAGTCATGGATGAGGTGGGACTAATGGGACTATACCGCAAACCGGCAGGGAAACTTTCCGGTGGCCAGAAACAGCGGGTCGCAATCGCCCGTGCATTAAATATGAATGCGCAGGTCATTCTGGCTGACGAACCAACCGGTGCGCTGGACAGGGAGAATACGATCCTGTTGATGGAGCTTCTGCAGAAAATCAACAGGGAGAAAGGGCTAACTATTCTAATTGTCACGCATGACCCACTGGTAGCGGAAGTTTGCATGAAGGAATATCATCTGGTAGATGGAAAGATAATATGTTGATGGAAATGGTTGACTATAACATGCTATCATAAAAACAAGTAAGTGAACGGATGATTCTTCAAGTGGGGCACTCCTGACGATAACGATTCCGTGAATCGATACCTAAGCTTGCTATTTCGATGATTGTCGAGTATGATATTAACTAATGGCACGACAAAGGAGAAAATAGATGAGAGAATTCTTTATGACTATCTGTGCACCATCCATCTGGTGTATCGTTGCAGCGGAAATACTGATCGCCGTGTTTTTGTTTCTTCAGGCAAAGCATCATAAACAACCGGTCGCTCTCTGCTCAGGCGTATTAACGATCGGGCTGATCCTGGATGCTGCGATCATCGGGCTTGGCAAGATACTGCCGGAAGGTATTCTTTTTTCGATCAGCCCCGCACGCTTTGTTGCTCACGGGCTGCTGATCCCACTGATCTTTCCTATTTGTGCTTATGCCCTGAAACTGAAAAAAGGCTGGCTGATCGTTGTCTGGATCCTGACAGTCGTGCTGATGGTCGGCGGCTTGGCGCAGGCACTTGCAACGGTTCTGGAAAAACGGGAAATCGCGGGAGTCGTCCGTCTTGCCTCGGGAGAAGAAACGCCTAAGTGGGCAGACGCGATCAGCAGGGTCCTGTCCTTTGGCACTGTGATCCCCATGATGGCTGTCGGTATTGTTGTATGGATCAGGCAAAAGAATCCTCATCTTTTCCTTTCTGCATTCTTCATGTTTGCTTTTTCTGCGCTCGGTCCGGCAACCGGAAACAGCGATCTGATCTTCTTCATCAGCATGTTTGGTGAGCTCCTGATGGTGCTGTTCTTATACTTCTTCTGTATCAAAAGCGCAATCGGCTCATCCAAGAAAGAGTAAGCGTTTTTGAAATGGTAGATGTTCAGAAAGCTAATATATTGGACAGCAAAGGTTTTGTGGAGAAAAGAAAAACGCCCGGAAACCGCATAAACAGTGGCCTCCGGGCAAAAAGAAAACCTCACGTTAAGCGAGGTATGAGTGATGAGGCATCGGGGTCTCGGATCGGCTAGAAATCTTTTAGAAAGTGAGGTTCTAAGCGGCATTCGGCTTCATCAGCCCCCGATGGAGTGAAAGCGACTTCGTCACTGCAGGTGTATACAGGATTCCGATCAGTCCCAAATCATCTGTAGCTTCCGATGATTCTGTGCACAATCTGTCAGATATAGGTTGATCAATGTCTGATACGGTATACCTGACTGGGATGACATTTCCTTAAAATACTCAATCGTCTCGGTATTCAGGTTGATTGTAACCTGTTTCTTTAACCGATTGGAGTACGGGTTTTTCCTCGGATTCAGTTTCTCAATCTCGTATTCTTCACGCATTATTATTCACCTCCCAGATAGCTTTGATAGGTTCTGGTTTCATTTCTCGTTGCTTTCCTTGCAGAAATGATACGGATGATATCATCCCGCCCTCGATAACAATGACTTACAATGCAAAGATTATCATGTGATGTGATTCCAATGATCAAAAACCGCTCCTCCTCCGCAGAGTGGTCCGGATCATCAAACATGATAGCATTCTCGTCATAAAAACAGTCTGTGCTTCTTCAAAGCTTATTCCATGTTTCGAAATATTGCAAAGGGAGTTTTATATATTTCTTTGTCTCCCACATTTCCTCCAGCTCTTTTTGATATTTCAGAATGAATTCCTTAACTCTTCTTGGATTTGTCTATACAATTCAGGGATATCTTGTTTGAGAGTATCAAACACAATTCTAAGATCTATATTACCATAATCATGAACTATTCTGTTCCTGAGGCCATAGACTGCGGTCCAAGGAATCAATGGATGGCTTCTTTTAAAACCATCACTCAGCTTCCTTGTATTTTCAGAGATCTGGATCAATCGAAACATCATAGAGTCTTGTAAAATTTCATTCGTTGAATATTGCTCTATAGTTGTTTTTTCCATGTTCCGTATTATAAATGACAAATCTTCCTGGATTCGTATTGTATAATAACGATCATCTTTTGTGTTATCCATATATTTTGATTCCGTCCTTTAATACTTCGCAAAGAAGGTCTTCGTTATTCAATAACTGTTTGGTCTCTATTAGGTCCACTTTTTTTTGAAGCTTTTCTCTAAGAATCTCTGTAAGTTCATAAAACTGCAGTCCTGTTGTTTTTGTTGAGATTAAGAGATCAACATCACTGGATGGTACGGCTTTGTCTTTTGCATATGATCCGAAAAGATAACAAAAGTCAACACGATAGTTTGGAAAAACAGAACCACAAATAGATGTGATTTTATCGATTGTCAAAAGTCCGTGTGCTTCATCTATTCTTTTCATTTGTGTTAATTCAGATAGAAGGAAGCGGTATTTAGGTGTGTTTGCTTTTGTTTCATCGTTTTCATATGTTACATAAGAGCGAAGCGAAACACCGATTTTTTTTGCTGTTTCTTGCTGTGTGAGCCCCAGATCCAACCTTAGTCTTTTTAATTCATTCATAATTTGCACATCCTCCCTCGTGAATATTATGCAATATTTGCATGTATTTGTCAAGATGGACGTGCAAATATTGCATCTATAAATCCGATGGATATGCAGCTCTTAAAAGAAAGTGGAGATTTAAAGTATTAACAGAAAGAGGAAAGTCGAAGGTGTACGCAAGATGTACGCAGAGGTGTACGCAAATTGTCGTCAAAATGAGGGTATTATCTTGGACTCAAAAGCTGATATGACAACAAACAAAATGCCCGGAGGCCGCATAAACAGTGGCTTCCGGACAAAAGAAAACCCGCCGAATTTGGCGGGATGATGTGATGAGGCATCGGGGTCTCGAAAGTAAAGGATAGTTCAAAAAAACCAGTAAAGGAGCGGGTTTCAGGGCTTGCTTCCTTTATTTTTCTCAGATTTTTCTCAAAATTGCACCGCGAAATTGATACATAAGTATACAAGAATTGCGATGCATGAAAACCCCGAACACTCAATTTTGCTTCACAACCGTTTAAAGTACTCGGGGTAAACCCTGAGTACCCAAAATATTAAATTCAAGAAGGTTATCTTCTATTATAGTTCATTTTTGCCCTATCAACGAAATGTCGTTGATAGGCTTTTTTATTATGCCCAAAAAGTCAGGAGGATTGATGATGGTTTTTCTTGTTCACAAATTGTTCACAAATTATTTTTTCAAAAACCCGAACAAACGGCCTCTCCCGGTCCTTGTAAGTAGAGGGACTTTTTCCTCTGCCACTTGAACATTGAAAATTGAATAGCTGAAACCAGAACTTCAAATCCTGATATGAGCCACGAACCGGGTACGCCGAGATCCTAACGGTAGCGAAACAATCCCGGTTGAAAGGTAGGACAGACTCCTGCCGGGCCAGGATCATCAGGACGATAATGGTACTTCCGGATGGCACTGACAGCGGTGATCCGGCTCGGAGAGATCCTCGGAGGGGTGAGATTCCCATGAGATGAGCTAAGCGGCTCAGAATCTGGCAGAAGCATTTACTTCTACTCTAAAAGGAAAGAACAAAACTATGAATCAAGTAATATGTATATCAAACAGCAAAGGTGGAGTCGGCAAAACAACTACCGCCTTAAATCTTTCCGCCGGGCTCACTATGCTCGGTGCGAAAGTGTTAGCAATAGATGCGGATCCCCAGGCTGATCTGACTGCCCACATGGGCTGGCAAAGATCGGATGAGCTGGAGATCACGCTGAATAACAAACTTCATGATGTCCTGATGGAAAACGGAGAAGATCCTTTAAAGGGAATTCTTCATCATTCGGAAGGCATTGATCTGCTGCCATCAAACCTGGAATTATCCTCCATGGAAATGAACCTGATCAATGCGATGTCACGGGAGACGGTTCTGAGGAGATATATAAATGATGTCCGAGATATGTATGACTTCATTGTCATAGACTGTCAGCCATCACTTGGCATGGTCAGTTTGAATGCACTTACTGCAGCAGACAGTGTCATTATACCGGTACAAGCTCAGTACTTGCCTGCGAAAGGTATGACGGATCTGCTGAAAACGATCCTGAAAGTCAGCCGACACCTGAATCCTTCCATATCTATAGGGGGAATTTTGATTACTCTGGTTGACAATCGAACAAATCTGGCAAAGAGCACTATCGATGCTATTCATTCGACGTTTGGGGATCAGCTTCGGATCTTTCCAAATACGATTCCAATCGCTGTGAAGGTAGCGGAAGCCAGTGCGAAAGGGAAGAGTATCTTCGCTTATGACGCAAGTTGTCCAGCTGCACTGGCATATATGAGTTTGGCAGAGGAGGTGATCAGAGATGCCGAGCGGGAACAAAAGAGACATCAAACTCGATCTTCGTTCGTACGATGACATCTTCAGCACACAGGAACAGCGGGATGAAGAAAAACTGGCGAAGATCAATGAAATTCCACTGGAACAAATTGATGACTTCCCGAATCATCCATACAAAGTCAGAGATGATGAAGATATGGAAGCCCTGATCGACAGTATTAAGGAACATGGAATCATTACTCCTGCTACGGTCAGGAAGAAAGAAGATGGGAGATACGAACTGATTTCCGGTCACAGACGAAAGCGGGCTTGTGAGATTCTCGGTATTCCGACTCTCCGAGCTGAAATCGTAGATTTGACAAGAGATCAGGCAACGGTTTTAATGGTGGAAAGCAACTTTCAACGATCGCACATTTTACCAAGTGAAAAAGCATTTGCTTACAAAATGCGATTAGATGCCATGAACAGGCAGGGAATGAGGACTGATTTAACTTCGGACCCAGTGGAGCCGAAGTTAGATAGAGAACGAGGGAACGGAAGATTATCGGAAGAAACAGGCGACAGCGTTTCTCAGATAAAACGATATATCCGTCTGACAAATCTGACTCCTGAGCTTCTGAATCTGGTCGATGAAGGTCGGATGAAAATGAGGCCCGCCTATGAGGTCTCGTTTCTTAATACTGACCAGCAGAACAGTCTGTATGAACAGATCGATCGTAATGAGGCTACTCCCTCCCATGATCAGACGATCCGCATGAGGAAGATGGCTGAAAATGGGAATCTGACAGCAGAAGCCATTGAAGCGATCATGTCTGAGCTTAAGCCAAACCAGAAAGAACGAATCGTTCTTCGGGCTGATCGATTCAACGAAGTCATACCAAAACACATCAAGTTGGTGGAGAGGGAAGATTATATCTATGATGCGCTGAGGTTTTTCGGAGAATATCTGAAAAATCATTCCCGTGATAGACCGAGAGGCCAGGATGCCCGCTGATCCCTTCCCTACAACCCAACCCTATTATTCTCTCAGTACTCTCCGAAAGAAAGAAACTACCTGAGAGATGTAGTCTATATCAAGTAATAAAGAGAAGGAGGGCGAGATGATTCACTCAGTTATTGGAATTGTTATGCTCGGAATCATTGTCTGCCACGGCAGTTGCACACCTGAACCCCACATGGTTCAGGAACTGGAAGAACCGGTCGTAAGTATCACTGAAGAAATTCATCAGGAAGATGCAGATCTGGAGTCAGTCATAAAGGACGATGGTTCAGCCGATTCACAGGAAACCGAAGATCTGCCGGTGAGCGAAAGCTCGGAAGAGTCTTTAACTGATGAATCAAATAAGCTGGATGAGAAAGATCAATCCGAATCGTCCCGTACTCCAGATCCTGAACCGGAAAGACCATCCGAGCAGGAAAACAGTATTTCTCCTGCGACAGAGATTGAAAAAACGGAGGATCCACCGGAACAGTCAGAGGAATCCGAAACAGAGTCAGAAAATCAGATGCCTGCTAAAGAATCCGAGCATGTTCATGCCTGGATCCCAATCACAGAGGTCATCCATCATGACGCCGTTTATGAAACGGTACCGGTCTACGAAGAACAGCAGATTCTGGATACCGAGGCATGGGACGAAGAAGTACCTACTGGTGAATATATTTACTCATGCCTGGGCTGTTCCTATGAGACCCAGAACCTACAGGAAATGGCTGAGCACTGTATCAGCGAGGACCATAATTACTGGTGCAGGCCGCTGACCGAAACTGTTCACCATGAAGCCGAATATCACACAGAGAAGGTAAAGATCGGCGAAGAGAAAGTGCTGGTAACAGAAGCCTGGGATGAGGAAATCATCACCGGCTATCAATGCTCCGAATGCGGAGAAGTCAAGTAAAATCGAATAATCAAATCAATCTGAGGACTTATCGAAACTACGATAGGTCCTTTTTTTATTGCTCGAAATGTCGAGAGAAAGGCAAAAAAGAATGAAAAACAAAATCAAAAGGATCCTGGTCGTGCTGATGGCTGTTGTGATGCTGGTCTCTTCCAGCAACCTGCAATCGTTTGCAGCTGAGATGGAAGACAGCGGCATCTCCATTACCGGAGAAGAGATCGTGATCACTCCGGAAAAGAATGTCACTGATCCTGATCTGGAAGAACAGGAGACAGCGCAGCCAATCCAGGAAGATGAGGAGACATCAGCTGAAGAAGAAATCGTGGCTGATGAGATCGAACCGGTTCAGGAGGAAGAATCAAATATCGATGAAAACTCCTCTGAACCAGAAGAAGAACCAGAAGATACCATCATAGAGGAATCCTCCGAGCAGGGGGAGCAGAATGATGAATTATCTGAAGTTGTCGAGGAACAGGCCGAAGAGTCTGCGGAAGAATACGAAGATTCGGATGAAGAACTCGATGAGGAATCTGAGGAAGTGGAGGTTTCTAAAGAGATTGAAGAGCCTGTAAATGCTGAAGAATCGGAAGAAAATCCTGATTCGAGCGTAACTGAAGAATCCGAGGAGGAGCCGGTGCCGGAAATGGAGAAAGAAGAAAGCTCGGAAATGTCGGAAGAGCTTTCTGAAGAATCTGAGGAATCCCGGGATAGCGAGACAGAAGGCCTTAATGAAGAAAAAACCGAGCAGGAAGAAAGCCGCGAAATCTCAGAGGAATCCGAAAAATCAGAAAGGGCCGTGGAAAGTGAGACGGAAGACGAGTCTGAAGAGCCGCTGGAAGATATCGTCATAGTTCCTGATCCCTTTGTCCCGCTAGAAGCCTGGTATGAGTTTTCCGTGGGAGGAAAGGTTAGCTATCCACTGACAGAGGAAGGAGTTATCACCACTTTATTCGGGCAGGTGGATGATGATCATTCTTCTCCCCACCAGGGAATTGATCTGGCGGCCGGTGACGGTTCACCGGTTATTACGGTGAAAGCCGGCACGGTCGCAGTTACCCATGTATGGAACGGAACAGTGGAAGACAGCTATGGAAACTACGTGGATATTCAGCATGAAGACGGTCTGGTGACAAGATATGCCCACCTGAGTGAGATCAACATCAGTGAAGGCATGGAAGTTGCTGAAGGACAGCAGATCGGACGTGTGGGATCTACCGGCAGGAGCACGGGAGCACATCTTCATTTCGAAGTCATCGTAAATGATGAGAATGTTGATCCCTATTACTATCTGTATCCGGTCACGATCGTGTTTGACCTCAATTATAACTATGGCACGATCCACCTGATCACTGAGGAAGAGTCGTACAAGTACTTTATGGAAACTATCCCCTACGTTTACCGGGATGCCAAAACCGGTAAAGAGGTGTACGCCGAAGACGGACATCTCCTGAAGCTGACCGATCCCGAAGTTATCAGGATGGATGCTTATGATGCTTTCGGATACGCCATTCCCGTAACAGCATATTCGCTGACTGGCGAAATGGTTGAGATCTACCGTGATAAAGAAGGTTTCTATCAGATCCCCACAGACGGATCTGTAGTCAGAGTTCTGGCAGGGAAAGAAATGTCCAGAGGGCTGATGATGAAATCCGGCGGTACCAACGCTGCTTACACGGATGGTATGACCCTGGAAACAAATGCGGTCCTCCGTTTTGCACAGGCGATCGGCTTTGATGTGTCTGCTTATCTGTCTTCAGCCTATGCCTGGCAGGTAGTGAACGGAACAGCCGATGGTCTGTACAGTACAACTGAAGGACAGGCCATGATGAGTGGATCCATTCCTTATACGGATGGAGGGGCGATCGGATCCGGAACAGCCAACAGTGTATGGCCTGGCATCAACCTCTGGATCGGGGCAGATGACTTCGAAGAACTGAATACCTATCTTCATTCCGGAACTTATTCCGGTGTTCAGTGTGCCGGTCTGGTCAATACGTTTTTCGGATATATCTATCAGAAACTGTATACCGATGCCGACTGGAAAGCCTACTATGATGCCTACAGCTATGGAACGGCCAACGATCTCAGTGGAACCTTTGACAGCTGGAACAATGTCGGTTCTGTGGAAGCTGGTTTGGAAGGTCTCTATCACTACAAGGATGCCAATGGCTACTATGTCCAGGTCTGTGACAACTACACTATGACCCATGATGACTTTGTGGCTATGCTCGATGATATGGATCCCGGAGCGATCATCCGGTTCTCCAATAACCAGGCAGGTATTTATGATGGCAACGGGAACTATCGTCTCCAGCATGCCGGCATCTATATCGGAGAAGCGAACGGACTGCACTGGATGCTGCATACCAACGACTACAGCATGAAAGCCAGAATCGTTCCTCTGGAGTATTACTCGATGTCCTTTAACAATGGAAGCGAAGATCCTCATAAAGGCAAAGTTTGGATCACTCGTGCCGGCGGTATGGATGCGCCTGACAAGACCGGATATCTGGTGATTCAGAAGAATCCGAAGAATCCCAGCCTGGTCAGTGGAAACACCAACTATTCTCTTTCCGGAGCCGTATACGGCGTGTACAGCGGAACAACCGAAGTTGGCCGTCTGACAACGGATGCCAACGGCAAGACCAATACACTGGAACTGGATGCCGGAACGTATACTGTAAAGGAAATCACGGCACCGAAAGGCTATCTGCTGGATACCACAGTCTACAGTGTTGTGATCAAACCGACAGAGACCAACTCACTGGGTGTGGTGGACGACCATGATACCGGTTTGCTGAAAGTGATCAAGACTTCCTCCAATACCGCGGTTACGGATAACAATACGAATTATTCGTCCAAAGGAGCAGAGTTCACTGTCTATACTGATGCCGCCTGTACACAGGTAGTTACCGGAGCAGTTGACGCGAGTACCGGAGCATCCATTACCAAGTTGGTAGTCAAGGATGATGCCGGGAATACCAATACAATGAAGCTTCCGGTTGCAGGTACCTACTATGTGAAGGAAACAAAAGCACCTTCTGACGGAAGCTATGAAATCAGCAGTGAAGTCAAGAAAGTGACAGTGGCTGTCGGAAAAACGGAGTCTGTATCCTTCAAGGATAAGCCGAAAACATCCGAGCTCAGCCTGACGAAAGCTTCCAGTCTTCCAAGCGTGACCAACGGCAACAGCTGTTATTCCCTGACTGGAACGGAATATACGATCTATCGGACAAAGAACGGAAACACACTGTCCAATCCCTGGCCAACCAAGCTGACCGTAAAGGATGAAACAGGAAAGACGAACGTAGTTACCGATCTTCCTGCCGGCACCTACTATGTGAAGGAAACAAAATCGGGAAAAGGCTATCTAACAGATACAAATATCTACACTGTGGTACTGAAGCCCGGGGACAGCAAGGAACTGAAGATGACAGACGTTCCGATGAATGATCCGGAAGTGATCCAGGTGTACAAGCATAACGGAAACGGAGAAGATGAAGATCTGGCAGGTGCGAGATTCAAGATAGAGTTTTATGCTGCTTATTATGAAAGTATCAGCGCAGCCAGACAGCATACACCGACCAGAACCTGGACGATCGAGACAAAGAAAGACAGCCAGGGCCGGTATATCGCAGTACTCTCTCAGGAATATCTGATAGCCGGAAGCAGTGAGCTTTACAGCTTCGGCGGCAATACAGGTCTTCCTCTTGGAACGATCATCATTTCCGAGGTGAAGGCGGCAACAGGATATAACAACGATCCTGAGTTTACCAATAAGGCGACGACTGTCAGCTATGGAAGCACCTTCTTCGGACAGGTGAAGATGAACGGAAACGTCGGAGCTCTTTATACCGGTAATACGAAGATCCAGGAAGACGGCTTTGAGGTGGATGATACCCGGATCCGAGGAGACTTCGAGTTCGATAAGCTTGATGGACGGAAACAGATCCCGCTTGGCGGATTCAGCTTCCGGATCACCATGCTGGATAAGAATGGGAACAAGATGATCGGCGCTGCCTATACCGCTGTGATTAAAACAGACAGCAATGGTCATTACAGTTCCAAAGACGATGCTTCTCTCTGGATCGGAACAGACCTGAAAGATTCTTCTCTTGGAAAACTTCCTTACGGAAAGTATATCGTCGAAGAACTGGAAACTGAAGAAAACAAAGATTATGAACTGATCGCGCCGTTTACGGTCGAGATCAAAAATAACAACGAAACCGTGGACAAGGGACCTTTTTACGATTTCGAGAAACCTACTATTACGACCGAGCTGACTGCCGATGGACTCCATCTGTGTGAAGCGAAGGAAAGCGTAATTCTTGTGGATACGATCTCCTACCAGAACATGCAGAGCTATATCGGGAAGACAGTCACGGTAAAAGGTGTGATCATGGATCAAGACGGCAATACCATCTTTGAGCACACCATGACTTTCAAACCAGAGATGAATGCGGAAGGCCTGCCGGATGGAACAGTTCAGAACAGCTTCACCTTCGATGCCAGTAATATGGCTGGGAAGACAGTGGTCTGTTATGAATATATATCCTTTGAAGGAAAAACGATCTGCCTGCATGAGGATCCGAAAGACCAGAAGCAGCAGGTAAAATTCCCGCAAATCGGAACCACAGCCAAAGATGCCCAGACTGACGATCATCTGATGCTGGCGGATAAACAGGCGAAGATCATTGATACTGTTGCCTATAAAAATCTGATTCAAGGGAAAACCTATACCCTGGAAGGCATCCTGTATGATCAGATAACTGGAAATCCTTTGCTGATCAATGGAGAAAAAGTCGTGACAGTCGCAACTTTTGTGGCTGAAAGTGCAAATGGATCCGTGGAAATGGAGTTCTCCTTTGATGCATCCGAGCTGGCCGGTCATTCCCTGGTCGTGTTTGAACAGCTGAAGGTGGAAGGCAAAATTATCGGCCGACATGAGGACCTGAGCGATGAAGGCCAGACCATCCATGTACCGGATGGCGGAACGACTGCTGCTGATTCGGAAACAGGAGATCACATCTCCTTTGCGGATCAGGAAATCACCATTATTGACCGTGTTGAATACAAAAACCTGATTCCCGGGAAAGAATACACTGTGCTTGGAAAACTGATGGACAAAGCAACTGGTGATGTTTTGACTGTGGATGGCATTGAAGTTACAGCTGAGAAAACCTTCACGGCAGAGAAAGCCGATGGATATGTGGAGATTAGTTTCACCTTCGACGGATCTCTGCTGGAGAATCATACGCTGGTGGCTTTCGAGACGATTCAGTATAAAGGTAAGGACATTTTCGTCCATGCGGACCTGGAGGATGAAGATCAGACGGTCTATATCCCGAAAATCAGAACGAAAGCGAAAGACAGTATCACGGGAACAGAACTTGCAAACTGTGCAGGACCGATCACTTTGATTGATACAGTCACTTATGAAAATCTGATTTCCGGAAAGACCTATACGCTGAAAGCAGTGCTGATGGATAAGGAAACAAAAAGCCCTATCATCATCGGAGATAAACCGGTTGTCGGAAGTGTGGAATTCACTGCTGAAACTTCGGATGGAACCGCTGATGTAATGATCAGTCTAAACGCTGAATCTCTGCAGGGACGAGACCTGATATTTTATGAGGAACTGTATCTGGATGATACTGTGATTGCTGAGCATAAGGATATCGAAGATCAGGATCAGACGATCAAGGTACCGGATGTTCAGACCAAGGCCAGAGATGAAAACGGTAATCAAACCATTCCGGATCATGGACAGGTCACCGTGATCGATGAAGTCCAATACAGAAATCTGGTGCCCGGAAGGAAGTATCGACTGCGCTGCATCATCATGCTCCGTTCTACCGGAGAAGAAGCAGAAAGTCAGGAACAGTATATTGTCAGTGAAAGATCTTTTACGCCTGAGGAATCCGACGGCTCAACTGTGATCCATGCGATCATTCCCGTAGCTGATGATTTCGTGGGTGAAGCATTGGTGGTATATGAGTATCTGAGCTGGAATGATCTTCAGATTGCTGTCCATACGGATATCGCGGATGAAGAACAGACCGTTCGCATTCCGAAGATCGGAACGACCGCGACGGATTCGCAGACAGAGGATCATATTACTCTTGCTGCGGAGAACGCGAAGATTATTGATACTGTTTTCTATCAGAATGTGACGCGTAATGAGGCGTTTATCCTGGTGGGAACACTGATGAACAAAGGCACTGGAGAACCGGTAAAAGATGAAGGAGGGAATCCTGTCACAGCTTTGGCATATGTGATTCCTACGACAGAGAATGGTGAAGTTCAGATGGAATTCATCTTCGATGCCAGAAGTCTGGCAGGAGAAGATGTGGTCGTATTCGAAGAGATGTATGTGGGCGATGTACTTGTCGCCAGCCATGTAGATCTGAACGATGAAGGACAGACCATTCATATCCCTGGCGGCGGGACAACTGCCACGGATAATAAAACAAAGGAGCATGCAGCCATGATTTCAGAAAGAACAGAGATCACGGATGTGGTCAAATATAAGAACCTGATTCCAGGCAGAGAATACACCGTAACAGGCATTCTCATGGATAGGGAAACAGGTGAGCCGCTCCTGATCGATGATGAACCGGTAACAGCAGAGATTGTTTTTATTGCGGATCAGAAGGATGGAGAGATCGCGCTTACCTTTATCTTTGACAGCAGAGAACTGGCTGGCAAAAGCGTCGTGGCATTTGAGTCTATCCAGTACGAAGGCAGAGACGTATTCTTCCATGCCGATTTGGAAGATGAGGATCAGACCGTAAGCTTCCCTTGGATCGAGACAGAGGCTTTCGATACAAAGACCGGAGATCACCTTATGTGGGCTGATTCCAACGCAGTGATCGTGGATAAAGTCAACTATAAGAACCTGATTCCAGGTAAAGAGTATGAACTATGCGCATCGTTGATGGATGCGGATACCGGAGCCTGGCTTGGTGTTGGAAGCGTAACAAAGCTTACACCTGAAACGTCAGACGGAGTAGCAGACGTTATCATCAATATAGATGCCAAAGGCTGGGAAGGTACGACCTTTGTTGTATTCGAACAGCTTCGTCTGAACGATGAAGTAATCGCGGTTCATGAAGATTTTGCCGATGAAAAGCAGACGATCCATGTGCCCAGGATCCAGACACTTGCGCTGGACTTCGAAACAAAAGATCATATCGCCCCGGCAGACGGCATGGTAAAAGTAATCGATACTGTTTCCTATTACAATTTGATTCCCGGTAAAATATATATGGTCCTCGGTATTCTGCAAGAGCAGGATACAGGGAAGACCCTGAGATATGACGGATATGACGTTGTCAGTGTAGCCTATTTCGTACCGGATCAACCGGACGGTGAGATCGAGATGGAATTCAACTTTGACGCAACCGGTCTTGAAGGGAAAACCATCGTAGCTTTTGAATGGATCCACCTTGGAGAAGAAGCGCTCGTTGCGTGGCATGTGGATGAAAACGATGAAGCGCAGATGATCCACTTCCCCGGCGGAGAAACTCATGCAAGAGATCAGAAAACGGATGATCATATTGCTGGTTCCGGTGAGATCACGCTGATCGATCTGGTGGAATACAGAAACCTGATTCCTGGTAAGAAGTATACCGTCGAAGGTGAACTCTATGTGAAGGAAACCGGAGAACAATTGTTGGATGGGAAGGGAAATCCTGTGAAAGCTCAGGCAGAATTCATCGCAGAGAAAGCAGATGGCAGCATCGAACTGACATTTGTCTTTGACGGTTCCCTTCTTGAAGGAAAGGCGGTTGTTGTTTTCGAAATGGTCATGTACAAAGAATGGATAGTCTTTGAACATTCAGATTTTACGGATGAGGAACAATCGGTCCATATTCCTAAGATTGGAACGACAGCCAGAGATCAGAATGGAACACAAATGTCACTGGCGGATGATATGATCGAGATTATTGATACTGTCTGTTACGAAAACCTGGTTCCTGACAGAGAGTATTTCCTTGAAGGTGTTGTAATGGATAAAGAAACCGGCGAAGTCCTTCCGGGCATGAAACCAGTCAGAATGAGCTTCATCCCTGAAACAGCGAACGGAACAGTTGAGGTAGTTTTTGATCTGGACGGAACGGATCTGGAAGGCAAAACACTGGTGATCTTTGAAAAGCTTTACCTGAATGAACAGGAAATCGCTTCTCATGAAGATCTGGAAGATGATGGCCAGACGATCTATGTACCGGAGATCCGTACAACATCTTCCGATGTCAAGACAGGCACTCATACCGCTCTGGCGGAGGAGAAAGTCCAGATCAAAGACGTAGTCAGTTATCACAACCTAATCCCGGGCAAAAAGTATACTGTGATCGGCACTCTGATGGACAAGAAAACCGAAGATATGCTGATGGTGAACGGTGAGCCCGTCATGACCAGTGTTACCTTTACTACTGATAAGCCGGACGGAGAGATCGAAATGCTCTTTGAACTGGATGGTTCGGCACTGGAAGGGAAAACGGTTGTAGTATTTGAGGATATCTTCTTCGAATACAAACAGATTGCCTCCCATGCAGATTTTTCCAATGAAGAACAGTCCATCCACTTCCCAGAGGTCAGAACACTGGCAACAGTGAACGGACAGAAGCGGGTGAACGTGAGTGCCGGGCTGATTACCATCACGGATACTGTCAGCTATAAGAATCTGATTCCTGGTGTGGAATACACACTGCAGGCGAGGCTTATGGATAAGCAGACTGGCAAACCGGCAATGCTGGATGGAAAGGAAATCAAGGTTGAAGTAAAGTTCACTTCAGATCAAACGGACGGAACGGTTTCTATTCAGCTACAGGTGAACGCAGAAGACTATCCGGATCACGATCTGGTCGTCTTCGAAACACTGATTCAGACGGATATCCAGAAAGTCGTCGGCCAGCATGAAGATCTGCAGGATGCGGATCAGACGATCCATGTAACCAAGCACCCGGAGACAGGTGACACCACAAATGTGATCTGCTGGATCGCGGTGCTGATGATCAGTTTCGGATTCCTTTCCTGGTGCATTTATCAGGAATGGAAGATGAGAAGAAAATGATTTTGATGAAAAGGCGGGACACTGAAATAACAGAGTCCCGCCAAACTTTTTTAAGGAGATTGTTTGAAGATGAAAATTGAATTCAACCATAATCTTGCCTGTCAGTTAGGGGTAAGGGAAGCGATCATTGCTCAGCGTCTGTTTGATGTAATGATGGAACAGATTCGTTGCGGGATTGCGTATGAAAAAGGAGGCTACTATTGGATCAAGGCATCCGGAAGAGATATGACAGCATCCTTCCCATTCTACAGCAAGGACGGTTGTTTGGATGCGCTTCGTAACCTACGGGATGCACATATTCTTGTCAAGGGCAGCTACAACGACAGCCGTTTTGACCATACCTACTGGCATGCGTTTACCTGGTATGGATTGCAGTTAATGATGAAAGAAATGGAGGTGACTTTTGATGACAGAGAAAGACCAGGAAAAGAGACTGAAAGCGTATGTGAAAGTGTTTATCCGCCTGTCCTCGCTTGGAATCACTGATGAGAAAAAGCTGGAAGGACTGGATACGGATTCTTTACTTTATGAGCAGGGAATTAGTCTGGAAGAACTCAAAATTATCAGCCAGATGAAGAAAAGCGTGAAGAATAGACGACTGTTCAGCTACTTAATGGGGGGAGAAAATGATGAGTGAAAGAGTAACAGTTACACGAATTATGCCTGTCCACTATACTATGCGAGGGATCTTGCCTGGCGAGATCCCTTTTCTCGGCCGTCAGAGCGGCCAGCTGGAAGGTCAGACCCAGATGGTAGGATCGTGGGAAGGCAAGAAGATAGAGGATCCGTTAATTGATCCTGAGCCAACCTGGCATGAAGGATGGTCCAATAAACTGCGGACACCTGAATACTGCAATGCAGAGGAAGGAATGATTATGGGACTGGGAGAGACCTGCTTCCAGTCTCTTTCTGAAATGAGGGAATTCTGCAGCAGACATCCCGAGGCAAAGATCAATGATCGGCTTTATGGATTCCGCATTACAACCGATGCATACAGTTTTCTTGTCAAATGTGATCTCGATCTAAAGGCCGATGTGACGCTTGGTATCTATGCCTATTCGACAAAGTTTCTGGATCATCAGATTCAGGAGGCGCAGCGAGGAATTCGATTCCGGGACGGAGATATGCAGGACATGTTTACTCTCAAAGATGGATCTGAAATCCGGCTGAAGTTCAAGGATGGATCAGATCTGATTGAGCTATGCCGATATATCGATCCTACCCATGTCCAGGTGGGACTGGGACTGTATCATATAAACGAGTTTGCCGGGATATGTGCAAATAATGTGGTAAAAATCGAACCTGTGAGGAAAACAGATGTGATCTTGCAGTCACTAAAAGGAAGGGCAAGATAAAAGTCAAATCAAGGATATACCATTTGGGGATCTGGCATCAGTCGGGAAGATGAAAAGATCCCGGGAGGGTATAGAAGGTAAATATAGAATTGATGGCGTGTGACTCCTTTTCTGGATGTGTAAGATATGGTATACTATCGGAACAACAAATCTGGATTTGTGGAGGGAAACTGAATGACCGCTACACTTCGGAATATGACTTCTGTATATATTTTTAGGGATGACATGGTGCTTCTGCTTTACAGAAAAGGTGGCAGGGTTGTAAACAATGTTTGGACAGGCTCAGCCGGCGGGCATTTTGAGAATTATGAGCTCAACAATCCTGAATCCTGTATTTTGCGAGAAATGAAAGAAGAACTTGGTATTGGCCGTGACTCTCTTGAAAGACTACAGTTGCGTTATATTACTTTGCGAAACGTCAAGGGAGAAATCAGACAGAACTACTATTACTTCGCTGACCTGAACAAGGATTGTTCTGATATGATCCAATCGAACGAAGGTATAGCCAAATGGTTTACTATAAATGAAATCATCAACTTGGAAATGCCTTACACTGCGAAATATGTTATTGAACACTATCTTGCGATTGGCAGATTCTCAAGTGAAACTTTTGTTGGTGTAGCAGAAGGGCAAGGGGTCCAGTTCATAAATATGCCAGAATACAAATAAACTACAAATCGAATGTAGAACAATGAAGGCGGGCTGACACATTTGTCTCCGGGCGTGGTGTCCCAATCGAAGATTACGTCAGGCCAATCACCTTCATCATAAAGAAAGAGCAGAGACTATGAAAGCCTCTACTCATATATTAAGAATTAATGTTTGTCGCGCATAAAGAATCATGAGAGGTATTGTTATGAATAAGTATCCAACTGAATGGGAGCACATGAGTTATAAAGAGAAAAATCGCGCACTCTTCGAAAAACAAGTAGAGCTATTGAAAGAATTTCTGAAGAAAGGTGTTATTTCCCAAGCCCAATATGACAAGAGCTTTCATGATTTGTGCGAAAAGACAGGATATAAGCCCAACTAATAAGGTAAGTACTAATACTATCAACTGGCGTCATCAACACGATGGCGTCTTTTTTATACCCAAAATCAAATGAAGGAAGGTGGTAATTCATGTCCAAACCATGGAAAACAAAAGAGGAACGTACTGCCGAGATGGAGCAGATCTCCAAGCAGCTGGAGGAAGGCGTGAAACAGTTCTTTACCAGTGAAACGTATAAGGATTATCTGAAAACCATGAGCCGGTTTCATAACTACAGTTTCAATAACGTCTTGTTGATTGCTCTACAATGCCCCTCCGCGTCCTTGGTTGCCGGATATACGACCTGGAAGAATCTGAACCGATATGTAATGAAAGGAGAGAAGGGAATCCGGATCCTGGCACCGTCGCCGATCAAAAAGGAAATTGAACGGGAAGTGATCGATCCGCTGACAAAAAGCAGGATCAAAGAGACCGTTGAACAGACGATTTCACTCTTTAAACCGACATACGTTTACGATGTTTCCCAGACAGACGGAGAGCCGCTGAAGCTGCCGGAGATCCTGGATCTGGAAGGCAGTGTGGACGGCTATGAGATCCTGAAAGAAGCTGCGGAAAGAATCGCACCGGTACCGGTTTTCTATGAAAAGTTTAACGGCGAAGCAAAAGGATATTTCAGTCCTGGCGAAAGTAAAATTGTAATTCAGAATAGTCTGAGTGAGCTCCAGACGGTGAAAACACTGCTCCATGAAGTGACGCACAGCATTCTCCACAATAAAGAAAAGATGAAAGAAAACGGTCCGAAGGATTCTAAGACCAAAGAGGTGGAAGCGGAAAGCACAGCATTTACCGTATGCACACATCTGGGTCTGGATACTTCGGACTATTCTTTTCCCTACGTGGGTATCTGGGCCGGAGAAATGGAAATGCCGGAGCTGAGAAATGTCATGGACGGGATCCGGACAACTGCTGCCGACATGATCGAAAACCTGGATCGGGAGATACAGGAAATCAGAAAAGAACGTGCCATAGATGCCGTGGCGAATGAGCTTGTGGAATTTGGAGAGATGTTGGATCCGTATGATTATCTTGACTACAGCCATGACAGGGAAACAGCTGTCCGGGAGATGAAAGATAATCTTTTCATCCAGGGGCCGGCGAATCTGATCCGGGAAATCAAAGATATAATCCGGGAACATGACAGCGAAGAAGTAACCAGAATTGGGGGGAAACTGATCCAGAATCTGACACAGCTGAAGGAAGAAATGGAGGTAAAAACGAATGTAAAAACACGACAGAAGGAGGCAGAAGCACGATGAGATTTGATGAAGAAGAAAAGCTGTTGATCATGTTTTTCTGGTGGGAACCGCGAGAAGATATGATCGATGAACTTCATCGTTCTATGAATCATATGGAAGATGAAGAGCTGATCGAAATCGCCAAAAGCTGTATCAGAAAGCTGGAGCAAATGACGGATGAAGAGTATCTGAACACGGATTTTTATTCGTTTATTGCATGAGGCAGCGGCTATGATTTTTACAAAAGAACAGCTTGAGGAATGCCGGAAGATAGATCTTCTTAGCTATCTGACTGCAAAGGAACCATACAATCTGATCAAGGTTTCCGCGACAGAATATGCCACTGTTGACCATGATTCCCTGAAGATTTCCAACGGAAAATGGATGTGGTGGTCACAGGGTTTCGGCGGTCATACAGCGCTGGATTATTTGATCAAAGTTCGTGGGATGCCTTTCAAAAATGCTGTCGAAGCCATCATAGGAACCAGGGCATGCCCGATGACAATTCAGCAGCAGAATCAACCGGATGAGAGGCGGCTTATATTACCAGACCGCAATGATACAAACGTCATTATGAAGTATTATCTGGCCGGCAGGTGTATCGGAAAGTCAGTGATCGACTACTGTCTTGAACATGATCTGATTTATGAATCGTTGCCATATCACAGCATCATTTTTCTCGGAAAAGATGAGAATGATACGCCAAGATATGCAGCCTACCGTGGCACGGGAGATGAGAAGATACTGGGCGACTGTGCCGGATCGGACAAGCGGTATTCGTTCCGGATCGGAGAAGAAAAAAGTCATAAAGTGCATGTGTTCGAGTCAGCAATCGATCTTCTTTCCTATGCTGAACTACTTTACAGACAGGGGAAAGACTTCACGAAAACGGCACTGCTTTCGGTGGGAGGAATCTATTGTCCAAGTGAGAAAAACAGACACACAAAGTTGCCGAAAGCACTTGTGTTTTATCTTGAAAAGCATCCATGGGTGAACACGATTTACCTTCATCTGGATAATGACAGAGCCGGCTGGCTGGCATCGAAAAGCATCCAGGAACAACTGAATAACAAACTGAAAGTCGTTGATAATCCAACCCCATACGGGAAAGATGTCAACGATTTTTTGTGTCTGCAGGTAACGAATTACTGCTGAGAAAGGAGATGAAAAACCAATGGAAAATGAAACTAAAAACACGATCGATGTGATCGTAATCGCACCGGAAAAAGAGCCTGAGAAGATGACAATTCCAGATGAACTGGAGAGTATGCAGAGCATTGTCGGTGGTTATATCGAAGAAGTTTTTCCGTTCGAAGATGAGGTTGCAGTTGTCTGTAATGAGGAAGGAAAACTGAATGATCTGCCGCTCAACAGGGCTCTGGTTTCCAACGAAACAGGTGTTGTCATGGACATTGTTGCCGGTACTTTTTTCCTGGCTTATGCACCGGTTGAAGAAGACAGCTACAAAGATATGCCGCCTGATTTAACAGCAAAATATATGGAGTTGTTCGCCAAACCGGAGCGTTTTTACAGGACACCGCAGGGGATCATAATTGAGAAATATGACCCGAAACCAATGGCCAAAGATACCAGATAAATGACAGATACCAGGGCGAGAAAAGGCATGTCAAAATGTAGCAAGCAGACCCTTTCTACTCCTCTGGAGCATAAAGGGTGAGCCTGCTCCAAAGAGCAGGACTTTAAGGACTCCGTCCCTAAGACCCTGGGAGACAAAACTTTTGATGAAAGGGAAAAGGTGATGAACGAGGAAGGACTGAACATTAAAGAGCTCCAGAAACTGCTCTTCGATCTGCCAGATGGAGAGTTCCATTTGATTCCGATTCAGGAAGAAATGAAAGGTGGTGATGAGGATGAAATACCAGATGGATCAGGTATCGATCCGGATGGTCAGAGACCCGCCTCTCATATCTGAAAAACCGATCACAGGACCGGAAAGTGCTGTCGAGATCATAAGCGAATTCCTCTGTGATTTCGATCGGGAAGTGGTTGTGATTGTCAACCTCAGAAATGACGGGAAACCGATCAACATGAATGTCATGAGCATGGGGACGATCAATGCCTCCATCATGGTTCCCAGAGAGGCACTGAAAGCATCAATTCTGTCCAATGCAAGCAATGTATTGCTCGCGCACAATCATCCATCAGGGAACCTGGTTCCGTCACAGGATGATATCAAAGTGACGGATATGATGATCAGGGCTTATGACCTTCTGGGCATGAGTGTACTGGATCATATTATTGTGGGCCCGGACAAGCAGTTCTTTTCCATGAGAGAGCGGGAAAAGTTTGGGCCGGGAACCATCCAGTATGCTTCCGTTTTGGAGAAACTAGAGTTCAAAAAGCCAAAAACAAAAGAGAAAGAGAGGTGAAAAGATGAAGAGAGCAAGAGCCATTAGATTTCAGAAACGAATCATTAAGAAACAGTTCTGGATGACTGAATCCGAAGACAGTCAGCTGAAGGAGAAGGCACAGAAGACGCTGCTGTCTGAAGCAGCGCTAATCCGGATGCTCATTGCCGGGTATGAACCAAAGCAGGCACCCGGAAAAGAATTCTATGAGTGCATGAATCAGATGTCCAGAATTGGATCCAACATCAACCAGATCGCTGCGAAAGCAAACAGCACGGGTCAGATCGATGCGGGATGGCTGGAACAGGAAGTAGGAAAGCTTCAGAAGCTGCAGGCTCAGATCGAGATGAAAGTTCTGCTTCCAGAGGATCGGAGAGATGAATGGCAGTAAGCAAGATCTGGGCTGTCAGAGGAAATCTGGGAGGTGTTCTGGAATATGCAAAGAATAAAGAAAAGACAGATGCCTCACTGTTTTCGGAGCAGCAATACCAAGCGCTGGAAGATGTCCTTCAGTATGCGGCCAATGAAGAGAAAACGGAACACCGGTTCTATGTCGAAGGGATCAACTGCAATCCAGCGACAGCCAGACAGCAGTTCATCACGGTCAAGAAGCAGTTCAACAAAGATGACGGAATCCAGGCATGGCACGGATACCTGAGCTTTGATCAGAACGAAGTTACACCAAAGCAGGCACAGAAGATCGGAATGGAGTTTGTCCAGAAAGTGTGGGGCGACCGGTTCCAAGCTGTGGTTACTACTCATCTGAATACCAAACACCTCCATTGCCACTATGTTGTCAATTCAGTTTCCTTTGTAGACGGCCTGAAGATGCATGATGAGGAAAAAGCCTGGATCCATTTCTCCAGAATTGCTGATCAGATCTGCAGAGAGCACGGCCTGTCGACCATCGAGAAGCCAAGAAGGAATCCGCCGAATCAGTATGTGACCATGAAAGAAAAAGCGGGTATCCCGACCAGACAGTCGATCATCCGGCAAGCAGTCGATAAAGCTCTGGCTTCCAGCCGGAGTCTGGAGGAATTTGCGGCATATATGGGTGACATGGGATATGAATACAATCTCAGTCGTAACCGGCAGTACTGGACAGTCACGGCACCAGGCTGGAAGCGTCCAATGAGATTGTATCGTCTGGGCGATGATTACACTAATGAAAGAATATTGGCAAGAATCAAAGAGAATGCCAAAAGTCCATTTAAAGTAGTTGCCTATATTCCCATTCCCACCAGAGGAACTTATCATGTTCCGAACCGCGGTGACCTGCTGCTTAGAAGAACAAAGCTGTATCGGAAATATCTCTATTACTGCTACCGGCTCGGATGTTTTCCCAAATATCAGAAAAGGAAAGAACCACTCAGTATTCCGCCGGCCATGAGGGATGATCTGATCAAACTGGACAGGCTCTCAGCGGAAGCCAGGCTGCTTTCCAGAGAGAAGATCGGAACGATTCAGGAACTAATTATGCTGAAGGAAAGGCTGATGGAAGAGAAAGCAGAGCTTGTTGAAGAAAGGAGAACTGTCAGTAATGACCGGAGGAGACATCTTCCGGCAAAAGAAATGGACGCTCTGGATCGAAAACAGACGGATCTCAGCGAAAGAATACGATCGTTGAAGGAAGAAATCTTCCTCTGTGACGACATTCTGAAACGGAGCGAAGATCTGGAAAAGAAAATAGATATGACCGTATCGGTCGAAGGAAAGGAGAAAAAACGACATGAGCGTGAACGCTGAGGCTGCCGATCAGGTAGTCAAGATAACACTCGAAGGAACAGAAGTGATCGCCAGGCTTACCGGTCAGGCTGCGAAAGAAATCGCAATGCTGATCATTGCGGCATTGAAGAATCCAAATAAGACAAAAGGCCGGGCCAGACTGGTACAGATGCTGAAGTCCGGAAAGCCACTGAAGGTAATCCAGATTCAGAAAGAAGATTTGAAAATCTTTCAGCAGCAGGCGAAGCGATATGGAATCGTTTACTGTGTGCTGAGAGACAAAAACAGTCGATCACAACACACGGATGTGGATGTATTTGTTCGGGAGGAAGACGGACCCAAAATCAACCGGATCGCGGAGAGATTTTCCTTTAATACTGTCCAGCGTGCGAACTATGTGAACGAGGCAAAGAAATCGCTTGGAAAAGAGAGGGAAAGAGACGATAGCCCTTTTACGGGGGAGAAAGAGAATCTATCCGGAAAAGGATCCAAGACGAAAATGATGCCTGGGGACAGACGAAATCCGTCTTTCGGGTCTGGACAAACAAATGAGCGTCCGTCTATGGCCACAAAGCTGGCCAGAAAAAAGAAGGAATATGAAAGAGACGTGCAAAGTCTCAGCAAAGAAAGAGAAATCATTAAAATGGAAAGGAAGGTACGCGAATAATGAGTAACATGCCAAACAACCCCAACTGGAAAGCAGAAAAAAGCGAAGAGCGTAAAGAAGTATTTCGTATGCTCGATATTTCCACAAAGGAAATTCTGGAAAGTCCGATGCGATTCAAGAACTACCTGAAGCTTCAGGGACAATTTGACCGATATTCGGTAACGAATGTCCTGCTGATCAACAAACAGAAACCTGCAGCCACCAAGCTGAAAGACTTTGACGGCTGGGCCAAGGAGGACCGGCACATTATAAAAGGAATGCATGCGATCAAGATCCTGCAGCCGGAGAAATATACCATGCAGGATGGCAGGGAAGGCACCAGTTATCAGGTAAAAAAGATCTTCGATGTCAGCCAGGTGACTGGTGTAGAGAAAAGCGCTTTTCCAACAGGGCGGGATCGTATGGTGACCACCCTGGTGAGAGCACTGCCTTATCAGGTGAAAGAAGTTGAGAGCCTGGATTTCGACAACAACGGCGCTTATTATCAGGAAGACGAGCAGTGCCTTTATGTTGTCAGCGGAGCGAGGAACAACCAGTATTTTCTTCAATTTCTCACGATGGAGATCGGATATGCCGAGATTAAAAACCAGTTCATCCATATGGATGATCCTATGGCAAACTTCATGGCGAAATGTGTTGCCTGTGAAGTATGCGGCCGGTACGGCCAGAACGTCGATCCGTTTGAATTTGACGATATCCCGGATGACTGGAAAAAGCTGGAGCCGAAGGATCTCCGCAAACGTCTGAACGATGTTCGTGAGGCCTCCAATCGCATAATTGCAAGAACGAACGAAATCCTGTATCATCGGTCTAAAGAGCGGGATCAGGTCAGATGAAATGACCTGTCCGTTCTCCAACAAAAGAAAGGACACGAGTCATGAAATCGGAAAGATATTTTGTTGCGTTGGATCGGTATGAAATGGGAATGGTTCTTAAAGCCCTGGTGGAACTGAAGAACGAAATGCTGGCTGAAGACAGGGATACAGATTGTGTGGATGAATTGATCATTAAGGTAGGCGAAGCACCTACCAAAAAGTTCAGAGTGTTGGAACCTGCCAGATAGACAAAGATTTCATCCTTCCTGACAAATATGAGGATATTGCTGACAAAAGTCTGATATGATGCCTTCAGAGTTAAGAAACAAGGAGGCTGCGAATCAATGGTATTTCTTCTTATTATCGTGATGTTTTTCGGAATGATCGCCGGATTCGTAGGCTTCGTCAACGATAAATACGGTGATGGCGACAGACATCACAGAAACCATCGGAGACATCATGATCATCGTTGGTAGTCGGGAGGATAGGAATAATGCGTGAACTGGAAAAAGGAATTGGCAACTGGCTGCTTATGGTTGTTCTAGTGCTGATTGCATTCTTCCTAATTGCGAAGGATACGATATTAGGATTATTCTGAACCTTTAGAATAACTGAAGAGCGATCGAGATTTGCGAAGAGAAAAATGACAAGGAAGAAAGCTATTAATATTAGGAATGTACTTTTGATTGCTGGGCTCTTTATTATACTATTAGGATATATATGGGCGCCTCTCGGCATTGTTGGAATAGTTGTGACGGTTTCCAGTCTTATCCCTCATTTTCTATACAACAAATGTCCTCACTGCGGAAAGCAATTGGAAAGAAACGAAGAAGATTTTTGTCAGTTTTGTGGGAAACCATTAAATAATTGAATTCCGGTTACAGGAACCAGTTATGATCTTGAATCAAGTCAACCAAATACCTCTTTTGGTGTTTACCTCATTTGCCCATCTTATTGATGGGCTTTTTTATTGTCGGATTTCCGTATTATTGATGATTTGTTTTTCAACGGCGGACGTTTGTCTATGGAAACACTAAAAACTTTTAGGGTACTTGAACATAGTGTTCAAGTATCGGTTTTTCTTGATCTTGACAAATATGGTTTATAGATAGGACCAGATTTATCTTATGGACAAATCTTATTTAAAGGAGGTCCATATCTATGGAAACCAAAATGTACGAAATGCGAATCCCGTTTCATGACTGTTCTAAAGAACAGCCGTCATCGGAAGGATGTTACCTGGTCGTTGTTAAGGAAAACCCCAAAGTTTATCTTCCGCAATTGGAAATGGACAACTGTGTCGTAACATCCGGCGGAGTCTATTTCTCAACAGGACATTGGGATGGAGACGAATGGGACAGTCTCTATATCGACAATGTTTTTAACGGAGTATGGGAAGATGAAACTTTCCAGGTCATCATGTGGGCGAGCAGGCGGTACAAAAACAAGTTATGCGAAAGAAGGATGTGATAAGTATTGAAGAGAAATGAAAAAGCAGGAGACATTCTGTTTTCCGTTATCGGGGCATTGGTTGTCTCCTGGATCGCCCTATTAACTGCACCCTACGTGCAGCAGGGACTGATCGGAATAATCAAAAACTTTGGAACGGTAATGGAGAATCCGTTCCGCATAACCTGGTGCGAGGATAGTTTAAAAACTATCCTCATTTTTTTATTGCTGTACAGTGCGGGAATTGTAATCTGGTTGTCTGGCAGAAAAAACCTTCGGACAAAGGAAGAGCACGGATCTGCCAGGTGGGGGAATCCTTCCAAGATCAACAGGAAGTATGCTCAAACACCTTCGAGAGACAACCGAATTCTGACGCAGAATGTAAAGATGGGACTGAATGACTACAAGCATAAACGAAACCTGAATGTCATGGTGGTCGGTGGGTCCGGAGCGGGAAAAACCCGGTACTATGCTAAGCCCAATTTGATGCAGGGCTCTGACTGTTCTTTTGTAGTCCTTGATCCTAAAGGTGAACTCTGCCGCTCCACAGGACGGCTGTTGGAAAGGAATGGGTATGAAGTCAAAGTTTTAGATCTCATCAACATGCAGCGCAGCCATTGCTATAACCCGCTGATGTATGTCCGGAATGATAATGACGCACAGAAACTGGTAACGAACCTGTTCCAGAGCACGATGCCAAAGGGACAGAAGAGCAGTGATCCGTTCTGGGATATATCCGCGCAAATGCTGCTGATGGCACTGATCTTCCTGCTTCTCTATGAAGCACCGGTGGAAGAGCAGAACTTTGCGATGGTTTTGGAACTGCTTCGTGCTGCCTCGATCGAGGATGAAGAAAACCCGCTTCCTTCGCCACTTGATCGTATCTTCATGGATCTGGAAAAGCGAAAGCCGGGACATATCGCCTGCAAATACTATTCCAACTATCATTCCGGGTCGGCCAAAACTCTGAAATCGGTTCAGATCACTCTGGCAGCAAGACTGGAGAAGTTCAACCTGGACAGTTTGGCATCCCTGACGATGACCGATGAACTGGAACTGGATCAAATGGGAGAGAAAAAGGTAGCACTCTTTGCCATTATTCCAGACAACGATACTTCCTTCAATTTCTTGGTCAGTATCCTGTATACGCAGCTGTTCCAGCAGCTCTTCTATGAAGCGGATCATGTATATGGAGGAAAGCTTCCGGTACCGGTTCATTTTCTTATGGATGAGTTCGCCAATGTGAGCCTGCCCAGTGACTTCGACAAAGACCTTGCTACCATGCGGTCCCGGGGCGTATCAGTCAGCATCATCCTGCAGAATATGGCGCAGCTCAAAGCACTGTTTGAGAAGGAATGGGAGTCCATCAGCGGCAACTGTGATACGTTTCTGTATCTCGGAGGCAATGAGCAGAGCACACACAAGTATGTATCCGAACTGTTGGGAAAGGAAACAATCGATGTGACTACCCATAACCGGACAAAATCCAACAATCCATCCTATGGCGACAACTACAATCTCAGCGGCCGGGATCTGCTGGATGCGAGTGAGGTACGTCTGCTTGATAATCAGGATGCACTGCTCTTTATCCGGGGTGAACCACCGGTCATGGATAATAAATATGACCTGGAGAAGCATCCGAATTACAAACTGACCGCGGATGGAAACGGAAGGCCGTACGTCTACGGAGAATCGATCGAAGGAATCGCCAGTATTCAGATAGAAGTGTTAAACGAGAAAGAGGAGGAGAAACCGTACTATGAGTTTATTACAGAAGACGAGCTTGAAGGAGAATTATCAAGCGAAGAAACGAAAGGAGAACACCATGAACAAGAACAGCATGAGCAGAAAACAAAAGATCCTGATGGGAGTGTGGATGGCTCTGGTACTGACGGTCACGTTCAGTCTGACAGCACTGGCTGATGGAGAGGATCCCGTCGCGGTTGTCAATAATCTGTCCAATTTCATCTTCGGACTGGTTAGAGCTGTCGGTATGATCCTGGTGGGATTTGGGATCATGCAGGTAGGCCTCAGCCTGAAGAGTCATGATCCCAGTCAGAGAGCCAACGGGATCATGACGGTAGCCGGTGGGATCGTCATCATGTTTGCCAAAGAAATCATGAATCTGATTGTCGGCGGCGGAACCTGATATTCGGTAACTCCGAACGGGAGGTGATGAAACTTGATCTTACTGGACAGCGAAAACTGGGTCGTGGAGAATCTGGAGAAGGCACTCAGGCTATGGAGCGAGAAACTGGCTGAGGTCTGGACTCTGATTACCACGACCCCGCAGGATTTTAAAGGCGGCGGCATATGGAATGTCATTGTCACTATCAACGGAGCAGTACAGGCGATCGCTCTTGGGTTGCTTGTGCTGTTTTTTGTTGCCGGGATCATCAAACAGAGCGGAAGCTTTGCGGAGGTTAAAAGGCCGGAACATGTGCTGAAGATGTTTGTCCGGTTTGCTATTGCCAAAGGGGTTATCTCCCATGGCATGGAACTGATGCTGGCGATCTTTACCATCTGCCAGGGAGTGATTAGAACGATCGTTTCAAATGCAGGGATCGATATGGCGACAGAAACAGTGCTGCCACAGAGCATCATCACAGCGATCGAAGACTGCGGATTTCTGGAAAGCATTCCGCTCTGGGCCGTCACGTTGATTGGAGGCCTTGTGATCACGGTCATGAGCTTTGTACTGATCATGACGGTATATGGGCGGTTTTTCCGAATGTATATGTATACGGCCATTGCACCGATCCCGCTTTCCACATTTGCAGGAGAACCAAGTCAGGGGATAGGAAAGGCATTCCTGAAAAGCTATGCGGCGGTATGCTTGGAAGGCGCGATCATCGTACTGGCTTGTGTGATCTTCTCACTCTTCGCAGCCAGTCCTCCGGTAATCGATCCCAAGGAAGCTGCCGTCAACCAGGTCTGGACCTATGTCGGAGAACTGGTATTCAACATGTTGGTGCTGGTCGGAGCAGTAAAGATGTCCGATCGGCTGGTAAAAGAAATGTTAGGGCTGTAAGCCCGGAAAGGGAAATAAAATGACTGAAAATGAATTCTATTCAACTGTAGCTAAAAAGATTATTGATTTCTTCCCGGAAGAATATAGAAACGCGGAAGTAATCATTGAAGAAAGAGTGAAGGACAACGATGTAGTCGTTCATGGAATGACACTCAGACAGGAAGGCAAAACGACTATGCCGCTTCTGTATCTGGATGAGTTTTATCTCCGAGCTAAAAACCATGAAGCACTGAGACCGATCCTCCGGGATATTTCAAATAAATATCTGCTCGCCGAACTGGACGCGAAGAAGATCGAGATCCCGGACATGAGCGCGGAAAGCCTTATGGAAAAAGTCCGGTGCCGCGTGATCGATGCCAGAGCAAATGAAAAGCTTGTAAAGTCTCTGGTGCATAAGGATCTCGGATGCGGATATGCCATGGTGGTTTATCGGGAAACGAAACTCATGGATAAAGAAGGAATGATCCAGATCTCCCATGAGATCGCAGAAAACGCGGGACTGGATGAGCAGAAACTGCTGGAAAGAGCACTCAGCAATACAGAGAAAGCCGAAAGAGCCACTTTTGTGGAAGTGTCAAAAGTATTATTCGGTCATTCTGATAAACCGCAGTATCTGAGTGATGAGCCGCATATCGATCCGGACAGCAATCTGATCGTTCTTACGAATGATGCCGATCCGCCTGTATATGGATCAACTGTCTTATTCTATCCGGAAACACAGGAACAGATTGCAAAAGTTATTGGCAGCAGCTATTATGTCCTCCCAAGCTCCGTTCATGAAGTCCTGATCGTACCGGTGAGAGAAGAGCAGATGGGAGGGATGGACAAAGACAGCATGGTCCATATGGTAAAAGATATCAATGAGATGCAGGTCGTTCCGCAGGAACGCTTTGGCAACCGAGTCCTTTTCTATGATAAGGACGCAAAAGAGCTTTCCATTGCGGCAGAGCTGGATCGGCCCAGAACGAAAGAGAGGGAACGATAAGATGGAGATGCCGATCAACAAGGAGATACGGAACTATACGGAATCGGTATTCTTCGGTCTGACCATGCGTCAGTTTATCTTTTCAGCAACAGCCTGCGTGATTGCAGTGCTGCTGTTTTTTGCTTTCAGGAACCGTTTCGGAGTCGAAACGGTTTCCTGGATCTGTATTCTCGGCGCCTTGCCTATGGCCTGCTTCGGATTCATCCGCTATCATGGCATGAATCTGGAACAGTTCATCTGGGTATGGCTTAGATCCGAAGTTTTGATGCCGACATATATGACAGCCGGAAACACGAATATTTACTATCAGGCGTTCAGGCCGCTTGTTACCAAACTTCAGAAGGGAGACGATAACCATGTCAACGAGAACGATACTGCAGAGGATCAGCCGGGACAAGGAAGTAAGGAAGATTCCGAAGACGATGCAGGAGACGATTCCGATCAGGGGACTGTATGAAGACGGGATCTTCAAGGTTGGTCAGGATCTTTTTTCCAAAACCTACCGGTTCGCTGACATCAATTACCGGGTTGCCAGTCCGGATGATCAGAGCGAGCTCTATTCCAAGTACTGTGATCTGATCAATGCTCTGGATCCAAGTGCGATCACCAAGATCACGATCAGCAACCACCGGATTAACCTGGCGGATTTCGAGAAGAATATCCTGATGCCGCTGAAGAATGATCAGAAAGACGAGTACCGGAAAGAATATAACCATATGCTTCGTCAGCAATCCGCACTGTCCAATGATCTGATCCAGGAGAAGTATCTGACAGTATCCGTTCATAAGCGGACGCTGGAAGACGCAAGAATCTATTTCAAGCGAGTGGAGACAGATCTTGGTGCCTATTTTACCCGGATGGGAAGCATGCTGATGGCGATGACGGTATCCGACCGGCTGAAGATTTTTCATGATTTCTTCAGGCCCGGAGAGGAAGACAGATACTTCTTCGATCTTCAGGACCTGATGAAAAGAGGACATGACTTCCGTGATTATCTCTGCCCGGACTCCATGGAATTCAAGAAGGATTCTTTTCTTCTGGGAAAACGTTACGGACGGGTTTTGTATTTAAGAGAATATGCTGCATGGATCAGAGATGATCTGATCTCCGATATCATGGGAAGAAACCGTAACATGATGATGTCGATCGATATTGTACCCGTTCCGTTGGAAGACGCGATCAAGGATGCGGAGAACCGGCTGCTCGGGGTAGAAACGAATGTCACCAAATGGCAGCAGAGACAGAACAGCAACTATAACTTTTCGGCAATGGTTCCTTATGACATGGAACAGCAGAGAAAAGAGCTGCGGGGCTTTCTGGATGATCTGACGACCAGAGATCAGAGAATGTCTTTTGTAATTCTGACCCTGGCACTGACAGCGGACACTCTTGAAGAACTGAACAGAGACACGGCATCGGTAATGTCTTCTCTTCGTGGGTGTCAGATGAGTATTCTGAATTTCCAGCAGATGGACGGGCTGAATACGGTTTTACCATATGGAGCAATCAAGGTGGATGCTTTCCGAACACTTAACACTTACGGCACGGCAGTCCTGATGCCTTTTGCTGTTCAGGATATTCATCATCCGCACGGCCTTTACTACGGACAGAACGGAATCAGCGGAAACATGATTCTGGTCGACCGCCGACAGCTGAAGAATGGAAATGAATTCATCCTTGGCGTATCCGGCTCCGGCAAATCCCTTTTTGCGAAAGGCGAGATTGCCAAGATGATCCTGCAGGGCAATGCGGATGTCATTATCGTGGATCCGGAGAGAGAATACAGTCCGCTGGTAAGAGCACTCGGAGGAGAAGTGATCGAGATCTCCGCCAATTCAAAACACCACATCAATGCACTGGATATGGGGAAGGACTATGGACTGGATGAAGATCCAATCGTCATGAAATCCGAATTCCTGATGTCTCTCTGTGATCAATTGTTGGGAGACACCAGGGCAAAACAGAACTATCGATCCGTCATTGACCGTGTCTGCAAAGAAGTCTATCAGCCATACCTGAAGACTAAAAGAACAGGCGAAGCTCCGACACTGCAGGATTTTCGGAACCGACTGCTGAATCAGAAAGAACCGGAAGCCCAGGATTTGGCACTGGCAATGGAACTGTTTACGGAGGGATCGTTGAATACCTTTGCGAAACCGACGAATGTGGATGTGGAGAACCGTCTGATCTGCTTTGATATCCATGAGCTGGGATCTCAGTTGATGGCAATGGGAATGCTGGTCATGCTGGAAAGTATTTTCAACCGTATTACCGAAAACAAGGCGAAAGGCAAGGAGACGTTTATCTTTATCGATGAAATTTATCTGCTGTTTCAGCATGAGTATTCAGCTACTTTCCTCTCCAATCTCTGGAAGCGTGTTCGAAAGTATGGAGCTTATGCCTGCGGAATCACCCAGAATGTGGAGGATCTGCTGCAGAGTTATACGGCAAGAACGATGCTTTCCAACTCGGAATGTGTAGTCATGATGTCGCAGGCACAGACGGATATCGACGAGCTGGCTGAACTGCTTTTGATACCGAAAACGCAGTTTTCCAGAGTCACCAATTCAGAACCGGGTACCGGTCTGATCAAAGTCGGAAGAGATCTTGTTCCGTTTGACAGCCGGATACCGACAGATACGAAGCTATATAAACTGACAAGCACCAAACCGGGGGAGTCCTGAGGATTCTCCCGGTCTTGTTTGAATGGGAGAATAACAAATGGATATCGAAAATATAAAAGAAAGAGACAGAAGCGGACAGATTCATATCAATGACCGGACAGTTGTTCTGCGCAGGGGATTGACCGCAAAGAAAATGACCAGAGACCTGAAAGGGAAGATCCGTCAGGCAGGAAAGGTGATTCTGGATCAGCCGGACGAGACTGAACCGGAAACTTTTGCCACCGATTTGGGGGAACGAATGATGGCAAGAGAGGCCAAAGATAAGGCAGGAGATGTGAAAAACGTCGGAAACAGAAGCGTCAGGGAGACTGCGAAGACAGTCCGGGAACATGTCAGAAACAGAAAAGAGCAGAAGGAAAATCCTACTAAATCTCAGGCAGGATCAGGCCAGAGATCCGCCTTATCGGCCCAGAAATCCAAAGTGACAGCAGAAAGTGACAGAAGTGTCCCTTTATCTCAGACCGGAAGAACCGCTGCCGGCCAGAGATCTGTCCCAATGTCCCAGAGACCGCAAAACGCACAGCTGCAGATGCAGCGATTCTCAAAGAGAAGACTGATTGAGCAGAAGATGAAACCGCTGATCAGCCCGAAAAGACTGACAACCGGAGGCGGACCGATAACGACAAAGATGGGTAAAGTGAATCAGGTATTCCAGAAAGCCGGCGCAGCCCTGAAGAAAACATTCAAGGTAGGAAAGACAACTGTAACAGCTCTTATGGCAGCCGGCTGGATTGGGCTGATGCTTATTGTCAGCGTCAGTATGATCGGCGCTCTGGCGAACACTCCGCTGGGACTTTTCTTTGCCGGAGGAGTAAAGAGAGTATCAATGGCACAGGTCATCCGAGAGATCAATTATGATTTTGACAATGAGATCGCCGCAATGAAATCGATGTATGTTTATGATGAACTGAATATCAGAGGCAGGAAAAGTCTCTGGAAGGATGTACTTTCCATCTATGCGGTTCAGACCAGTATGAATCAAGAAGAACCGCAGTCAGTGGCCATGATCACGGAAGAGAACAGAGAATTACTGAAACAGATCTTCTGGACGATGAACAGTCTCGCTGCTGAAATCGAGACAAAGATGGTAGAAGTTGATGATCCGGGAAGTGGACCGGGATCGGACAATTTGGATAATGATCCGATTTATAAAGAGACAACTATCCTTACTATCGAAGTTTTCCATCTTAGCCCTGAAATTATGGCAGAAGCCTATGAGTTTGACCAGGAGCAGATGGAAGCGCTCCAGGAGATGCAGAAGCCGGAATACAACGAGATCTGGACGATGCTGCTTTATGGTACGACCGGTGGAGATGATGACATCCTGCAGGTTGCCCTGCTGCAGATGGGCAATGAAGGCGGAGAACCATTTTGGTCCTGGTGGGGATATACCAGCAGAGTTGACTGGTGTGCAATCTTCGTCAGCTGGTGTGCCAACGAATGCGGATACCTGGAAAAAGACCTATTTCCAAAGTTCCAGGGTGTCGGAACCGGACTACAGTGGTTCAAGGATCGAGGACAGTTTCGGGATCCGGACATGTATGAACCTATGCCGGGAGATATTATTTTCATAGACTGGGCAGATGATGGATTTGACGGTCTGGGAGATCATGTGGGAATCGTGGAAAAAGTCGAAGGTGGCTGTGTCTGGACAGTTGAGGGCAATCGAACAGACTCTGTCAGCCAGGGAGTATATGGATTGCAGAGTGAAGTGATTATCGGATATGGGGTTGTGGTGAAGTAAAAAAGGTGAATAACAGTGTATAATTTGTTGAATATTTATGGGTGATACAGAAGCATGTCCAGCTATTTGGACACTGATCGGAGAAAGAGGTGTATTTCTGAAAAAGCCCAAATAAAAGTGCTGAAAAACAGAGGGGGGTGTGGTATAATTATATGGTTATCATAGGATTTTTGTAAGCTTTTTTATGTAAGTATTTTTTGTGGAAGGAGGTGGGATCATGTGGTGTAAGAAGTGTAATATTGAGACAAACGAAGCCTTTTGTCCAGTCTGTGGATCTGAGACTGTTGAAGACACGCCAATAGAAATCTATTGGTGCGATAACTGCAAGATCCCACTCATTCATTTATTCTCCGCAAAAGACAAAGGAATCTGCCCTATTTGTCATCATAAGACACGATATTTATCATCTGATTTACGTCCCGTTTTCCCTGAAGAGAGGCTTCTTCTTGCTGCCCTTAGAAATGAAGAGCCGAATACTTACATGAATCATTCTGTATGGGCACTCAATAGTAAGTATTATATAGATGGTAAACCATTTTCCATTTCAGTTAAGACTTATACAGAAGCAGATGCGGATTCTATATCTAAGAAGGTTTTTGATGCTTCTACTCAAATAGAGTATGCGGTATTCAATAGATCTATTTCACTTTTTATAAAGGCAAATCAACACAGATTGGATTATCTGAAAGATGAGGCATTTAGTTTTGTTAGACATGCTGCTGAAAACTTCAAGGAAGAAAACATCGTTATTTCATTTTCTGGAGGAAAAGATTCAACTGTTACGGCAGATGTGGTCACAAAAGCCCTTAGTAATCCAAGTTTAGTCCACATCTTTGGAAATACAACCCTCGAGTTCCCGTCAACAATTGAATATGCTAACAGATATCGTGACAGTCATCCCTTAGCAATTTTCCAAATAGCTAAAAATGATGAACAAGTTTTTTATGATGTGTGTGAAGATATTGGACCTCCAGCCAGAATGATGCGTTGGTGTTGTTCTATGTTTAAGACAGGACCAATTACTCGGATTATTAATAGTCTTTATCGAAGTCAACAGATTCTTACCTTCTATGGCATAAGAAAGTTTGAATCAGTAAGCAGAAGTAAATATAATCGTATTGAGGATGACGCTGAATCTGTAAAAATTCAGCAACAAACAGTTGCATCCCCTATATTCTTTTGGAAAGATATTGACATCTGGTTATATATTTTATCGGAAGAAATAGATTTCAATACAGCATATAGACTTGGATATGATCGAGTAGGATGTTGGTGCTGCCCAAACAATAATCCTAGGGCACAGTTTCTTTCCAGGATTTATATGCCTGAAGAATCCCAAAAATGGCGGGAATTTCTTATAGATTTTGCAAAGAAAATCGGGAAACCGGATCCAGAAGTATATGTTGATAGCGGAAAATGGAAAGCTCGTCAAGGAGGAAATGGCCTTCCGTCTGCGGGAGATGTTAAAATTCGTTTTACCAACTGTACGACCGAGGACCACGCGAAAATCTATCGATTGGTGAGACCATTTGATGATGAATTAATTGGTATGTTTGTTCCTTTTGGTAAAATCGCTCCAGAACTAGGGAAGAAACTACTCCGTGAAACTATCATTTTGGATCCAAGAACAAACGTCCCAATTCTTTCCATTCAACCATTCAATCAGGATGGATATGAATATGCTGTAAAGGTTAAGACAATGAATGTTGCAGATCATGACAACCTGCAACGAATGGTTGGCTATCAAGTTAGAAAGTATAATGCTTGCAGAAAGTGTTTAAAATGTGAATCTATCTGTAGGCAAGGAGCAATTTCAATCATAGGAGATAGCTACTATATTGATCCGGGGAAATGTGTCCACTGTAAGATGTGTATGACAGCAAAGTATTTAGACGGTGGCTGTATGATGAATAAGTATCTTCTTACAAAATAGATACTGGGAGGAAGTTCTAATGTCAATGAGATTCAGAGCTCATGAAACATTTTTTATAAGAAAAGGATGGCTCAGCAAAGGTATGCGATGTGTTGCAAATAAGCCAGATCTTTTCATTGATCGTGATGAAAACCCCATGGATGTTCTGGGAATTGGTGCCAATATGGTTAAATCTCTGCGGTATTGGCTTCAGGCTGTTGGACTTACTTCTGAACCCAATAAAGGTAAACGAACACAGCATTTTACTGATCTTGGCAGGCTCATCTATGAATATGACACCTATATTGAGGAACTAGGAACACTCTACCTTTTACAATACTATCTAGCATCTCAAAAGGAAGATGCAACGGCTTGGTATTTCTTTTTTAATGAGTTTTCAATGACAGAGTTTTCAAGAGAAGACTTCGTGGACTCATTACAAAAATATATTAAGATGGAAGATGGTGAAACCGATTACGCTATTCGTTCACTAAATGATGATTTTCAGTGCATTATAAATACATATCTTCCGCGCTATAAATCTAATCCTACACGAGTATCTCCAGAGAATAATATTGATTGTCCTTTTGGCGAATTAGGGCTGGTAGACATTCTTAACAAAAAGAAAAAAACATACAAAAAGAGCATTCCTGCGGCCGACACTTTTAATCCTTATGTTGTCTTAGCGGTTATAGTTGCAAATGCGGATAATAGGAAAGAGATCATGCTAAATGAACTTCTTTCTGCCCCATGCAATATAGGTAAAGTTTTTAATCTTGACTCTGTTACAATGCTTGATGTGTTATATCGAATCGAGAAGATTGGACTAATTAAAATAAATCGCACTGCCGGTCTGGATGTTATATCATTGCAGGAAGAACTTAGTTTCCTGGATTGTGTAAAACGCTTTTATGAATCCATTAATGAGCAGAGTCAGGAGAGTTTAAGATGAGAGACATGATTTCTGTTGCTTCTGGCTTCCAATATTCTGTCAATATTAACTACGATTTAGGAAATGACGAAAAACTCAATAGCTTTATACCCACAAAATCTGCCCTTAGTTTGTTAGAGGACATTTTGTTAAGCGTATATCCAATATCATCAGATCGAGCTCGAGTGCTGATTGGTGCATATGGAAAAGGAAAGTCACATATTGTTCTCACAATCCTTTCAATTCTTATGAAAAGGGACTTGTCGCTATTTGGAAAATTGATTCCAAAGGTCCAAGAAAACAAAAGACTGTATCAACTTATCCAGAACTACTATGAAAGTGATGATAAGATACTCCCTGTTGTTATTAGCGGTAGCAACACAAGTTTGACACAGGCATTTCTTTTATCACTTCAACGTACGCTTTCTGAGCATGGTTTATTGGATGCAATGCCAGAAACAAATTATGAGGCAGCTATTGGAGTAATCAAGAGATGGGAGAAGGATTTTCCGGAAACATTTGAAAAGTTTAAACAAGGCATCAATATCCCAGTTGAAATCTTTATCGATCAATTAAGCAATTATGATATTGTCGCTTATGAATCGTTCGAGTGGATTTATCCAACATTAACGGCAGGTAGTGTTTTTAATCCTTTCCTTGGGTTCGATGTAGTTGAGTTATATGAAAGCGTAGCAAAAAGTCTTAATTCAAGAGGATATTCTGGAATATATGTTGTTTACGATGAATTTAGCAAATATTTAGAGGCAAATATTATAGATGCGTCTGTAAGCGACACAAAAATGCTTCAAGATTTTGCTGAAAAATGTTGTAGAAGCGGTGTATTACAGCTTCATCTAATGCTAATTTCTCATAAAGAAATAGCAAACTATATTGATAGACTACCGAAAGAAAAAACAGATGGATGGCGTGGCGTTTCTGAGCGCTTTAAGCATGTCCATATGAATAACAATTTTAGTCAAACTTACGAGATAATATCTTCTGTTATAAAACATAAAGGGACAAAATGGAAATCATTCTGTGAAAAATATGATCGAGATTTTGAGGCCTTGTTTACTCGTTATAAAAAGCATCAGATGTTTACAGATGCGCAGGGAGAAATTGAAGTTGCAATTAAGGGGTGCTTTCCCCTTCATCCAGTGTCAACCTTTATTTTGCCAAGATTGTCTGAAAGAATCGCACAAAATGAACGGACGCTATTTACTTTCTTGTCTGCCGAAGGAACAGCTACACTTCCGGCGTTTCTGGACGATTATAATAATGATTTTACTTTAGTTACTCCAGACTTGATATATGACTATTTTGAACCGTTGTTTAAAAAAGAAGTATATGCTGGAGATATTCATGATACTTACATTCTCACAAGCAAGATACTGAATCAGCTGCCAGAAAATGACCTTGGATGTAAGATCATAAAAACTATATCTTTGATTTATATTCTGGAACAGTTTGAGCGGCTGAATCCGACAAAAGAACAAATCATCGGGATTTATTCAGGGTCTTACGAAGTAAGCGAGATTGAACAAGCTATCTCAGATCTAATTGAGAAAGAGTTTGTTGTTTATATCAAGCGAAGTAATGATTATCTTCGTCTGAAGCAGACATCAGGTGTTGACGTGCGACAGAAAATTCACGACCAAGTGGAATTACTGTCCGGGAAAACCACCGTAAAAGACATTCTTAATTCCTCAAATTTTGATAATTATATGTATCCATCTCGTTATAATGATGACCATGAGATGACGAGGTTCTTTACATTTCAGTTTATTTCTGGTTCTGAAGTAACAGAAGATGTTGATTGGAACATAAAGAGTGAAGCGATTGAGGGCGATGGAATCATCTACGGTATTATCCCAGAGAATGAACAACAACTCAAAAAGCTTATAGATATTATCAATAATACAAGTAAAAACTACGAAAGATATCTATTTGTATTACCTAGAAGCTACCAAGATATCGATTCAGTGGCTTATGAATATATTGCTGTGACAAAACTCAGAGATAATACAATTGATGATCCTGTTCTTTTTGATGAGTACGAAGTGGTTTTTGAGGATCTACAAGAGATAATCAAAGGGTTTATTAGTTCATATACACATCCAGAGAGCTATTTGTCGGTATATTACCATAATGGCAGAGCGCTTGAAATTCATCGAAAAGCAGGACTTACTGAGGTAATGTCCCAGATCTGTGATAATATATATGGCTTAACTCCAATAATTAACAATGAGTCCGTTAATAAGAACGAAATTACAAGCGTGGCACAAAACAGCCGAAATAAAATTGTCAGTGCCTTGTTAAGAACTGAGTTAGAGCCAAATCTAGGACTTTCAGGATCCGGACAGGAGATTTCTATCCTACGGAGTACACTTTTACGTACAGGAATATGGAATGATGATGGAGGAGTTCCTCAGATTAATCTTCATCCTAAAGATTCAGCTGTACGAAATATGATGGAAACAATAGAAGACTTTATTCTTGAGGTGCGGCAAAACGGCAGGAAGAGTTTCGCGGCGTTATATGAGCGACTAACTTCACCTAAGTATCACATAGGCCTTCGTTATGGAATAATACCGATATATTTAGCAGCAGTTCTACATAACTATCGTCAGCAAACAGTGATTAATGATCGATTTGGTCCAGTTCAGACAAGTGCTGATATTCTCATTCAAATAAACAGCAATCCGAGCAACTATTCACTAGAGTATTTAGATTGGAATCCGGAGAAAGAATACTATATTACAAGATTAGCTGATGCATTTAAAGAATACATTGTCGATGCTGAGAAAGCCAGTAATTCTTATGACTATGTTGCTAATGCTATGCGGCGTTGGTATATGGCTTTACCAAAGTATTCTAAAGAAAGCACTAAAAGACCATCGGGAGAAAAACTAGTACGCAGGCAGATAGATGTAATGAGACTCCTCCGACAAAATACGAGTTCTTCCGATCTGCTCTTTAAAAAACTTCCTGAAGCAGTAGATTATCGTGGAGATTATAACGATGCGGCAACTGATATTATTGCTACAAAAGAAGTATTCGATGGCTTAATGACAGAATTAAAGAAGGATCTAATTCAGAAAACAAGAATTGCTTTTTTACCTAGTCAGGATGAGTCAAAAAGTATAAGAATTACACTTGCTGGGGCAGTGGCTGAATGGTGTGATCATCTTGATCCTAAAAGTTTTGAGCAGCTTTTCCCTGATGGCACGGAACGTTTCTTGCAACATCTACGAACAATGACGAACGATGAGGATTTGTTTATTACTCGTCTTGCGAAGCTGGCTACAGGATTACGACTTGAGGACTGGAACGAGAAAACAATAGAGCAATATCATGGAGCATTGGCACGATATATTACAACTGCAAAGGACTTTCATAGTAGTGTTGTTGCAGAAACAATAAATGACACGTCAAGTTACCAGGTGACTTTTGCGGATGAAAGTGGAGAAAGCACAACAAGACGATTTGAAAAAGTAGATGTTTCACCACGAGGGAAATTGTTGTTTAATCAGATTTTAGCTTCTCTTGAGGCTATGGGTCATTCGATATCAGAACAAGAAAAAAGACAGATCTTAATGGAAGTACTAAAAAAACTCTGTTGAAAGGAGACGTCATATGGCTTATTTCGACAATGCGGCTACAACATATCCAAAGCCGGATGAGGTCTATAGTTTCATGAGTGAGTTTTATAGAAACCATGGAGGAAGTGCTGGTAGAGGAGATTATGGTCTTGCTAATAAAGCAAAAGGCATTATCGATGAGACAAGAAGTTTACTTAAGGACTTGTTGCATTGTCCAGCTAAGCAAGTTGTTTTTACTCCAACAGCAACAATTGCGCTGAATATGATAATTCAGGGTGTTATTGCCGGAAGTGCTAAAAACATTTATGTTAGTCCATTTGAGCATAACGCTGTAACTCGCATACTTTATCATTTTGAGCAATTAGGAAAAATAAAGATAACAGACTTAGCAGTATCGCCTTTACTAGAGTATGATCTGGAAAGAATACGTTACCAATTTGATGCTGTTCATCCAGATATGGTTATTGTTAGTCATGCAAGTAACGTGATTGGATTAATTGCGCCAGTTGAAGAAATTTTTGCATTGGCAAAAGAATATGATGCTATAACTCTTGTCGATATGGCGCAGACAGCTGGACTTGTTGATCTTAATGTTGGACTCGAGACAATTGATTATGCTGTTTTTGCTGGACACAAAACCCTTTTGGGACCTACTGGGATATCTGGTTTTTTAATGAAACCAACCGCTAACTTATTACCAGTAATATTTGGCGGAACAGGGTATGATTCTGCAAATCAGAACATGCCAGACAGTCTTCCAGAAAAGTATGAAATGGGTACGTTTAATATTCTGGGAGTTTCGGGCCTTAATGCAGCACTTAAATGGATCAAGGAACGAACAGTTAATCAGTTATATAAAGAGGAGAATGATCATCGAGAGAAACTATTACAGTTGCTATATGAGTATCCATTTCTTTCTGTGATTGGAAATATTCAAGGAAGAAAATACGTTGGCATAGTTTCATGTAGAATTGATGGGATATCCAGTGACAGTGCTGGCAGCATTTTTGCTGAAAATGGGATTGCTGTTCGAACAGGCTTACAATGCGCGCCTAAAGCACACAAGTTTCTTGGAACTTTTCCAGAAGGTACGATAAGGTTCAGCGTTAACTGTTTTACAAGTGAAAATGATTTTGTGGAATTGAGAAATGTATTATCTTATATTCAGGAAAATCTTTAAGGAAGGAAGTTAAAATGAGTTTACAAGATCACATTATCAAAAGTGAATATAGGTCTTTGATTGATAATGTTGTCCAAGACTTCTATATTCCTTTACTTAATGAAGCAGTTCTATATCGCCGTGCAGTAGGTTTCTTCTCTTCCACGTCATTGGTGGAGATATCAAAGGGAATAGCCTCGTTAGCTAAACGAGGAGGTAAAATTCAGATAGTAGCTTCACCTTATCTTTCGGAGGAAGATATCGAGGCAATTCAAAAGGGTTATGAAGATCGAAACACAGTGATAGAAAAAGCCTTACTTAATCAACTCTCAGATGAATCCCTGGATTTTTATTCTATGGAACGATTGAATCTTTTAGCTACACTAATTGCCGAAGGAGTTCTTGATATCCGAATAGCATATACAGAGGATCATAAAGGGATCGGGATGTATCATGAAAAAATGGGAGTAATATCTGATGAGGATGGTAACAGTGTAGCTTTTTCTGGATCGATGAACGAGTCTTCAACAGCTATGTCGGTCAATTATGAGACGATTGATGTCTTTCGAAGCTGGGGCGATACATTTGAGTCCAATCAGTATAAACTTAAAGAAAACGCTTTTGTTTCTATCTGGAATGATAATGAACCTAATATTCATGTGGTTCAATTTCCGAGTATTTCTCAAGCGATGATTGATAAGTATAAGAGGAAAGAACCAAACTATGATGTGGATAAGGATCAGTTTTTAAATAAGAGTTATCAATCTGGAAATAGTAATACTGCAAATGAAACAATTGGGGCCCGGATTCCTTCAAGTATCACGTTACATCCATATCAAAACGAAGCAATTGCTGCCTGGGTAGGAGAAAACTATCGGGGAATATTCGATATGGCTACAGGAACGGGGAAAACATATACTGGTCTAGGGGCTGTTGCAAAGCTTAGTGAAGATTGTGGGGATGACTTAGCAGTTATTAT
>JAFZQZ010000095.1 GCA_017620135.1 Bacillota bacterium | reverse complement strand
GGCGACAAGGTGGTCATCAAAGCCAACCTCATCACCTTTTTGAAGCCGGACAAGGCGGCCACAACCCATCCGGTGCTGCTCAGCGCCCTGGCGGAGTTGCTCGTGGAGCGCGGTGTGTCCGTCGTCATCGGGGACAGCCCGGGCGGGATCTACAGCGCGCCGTATCTCAAGGTGGTGTACGATGTCTGCGGCATGCGGGAAGCGGAAAAGCTCGGCGCGAAGCTGAACAATGACTTTTCTACAAAAGAGACCGACGATCCCTCCGCGGTGCAGGCGAAACATTTTACCTACACGGCCTACCTGGATCAGGCGGATGCCATTATCGATCTCTGTAAGCTGAAAACGCACGGAATGATGGGCCTAAGCTGCGCCGTCAAGAATTTCTTCGGTACCGTGCCCGGTACGATGAAGCCGGAATATCACTACAAATACCCGAAGGCGGAAGATTTCGCGGATGTCCTGGTGGACCTTTTTGAACACTTCAAACCGCGTCTTTCCATCTGCGACGCGGTGATCGGTATGGAAGGCAACGGCCCTACCCAGGGCACGCCGCGAAAGATCGGATGTCTTCTGGTCAGCGCCAATGCCCACGCGCTCGACGAAGTCGCGGCGGGGATCATCGGCCTTAGTGTGAAGGATGTTCCTACGCTTTCCGCCGCGGTGCGGCGCGGGCTGCTCGCCGGCGATGGCAGCGGGTATACCGTTTATGGAGATCCCTCAGAGTTTCGCGTACTCGATTATCAGACGATGCCTTCCCAGGGCAATGTCTTCTTCCATGTACTGGGGACCGGCCCCGTCGGCAAGGCAGCGGACTGGTTTGTCAGCCGGGTCCTGACCCCCTTCCCGAAGCTTTCACCAAAGGAATGTATCGGATGTCAGAAATGCGCGAACGTCTGCCCGGCCAAAGCCATCACGATGGTAGATAAAAAGCCGAAAATAAACAGAAGCAGCTGTATCCACTGCTTCTGCTGTCAGGAATTCTGCCCGAAAGGCGCCATGAAAGTCGGACGAACGATCATCGCGCGGATCGCGGCGAAAGTATGAAGCAATGCCCCGGCAAATCAAATCGCCGGGGCTGTTTTTATCAGGGGGCGATGCCGGAAAGAGCATCGCTCCCTTTTTTAATGAGATCATCAAGGTTATAGCGGTCAAACGCGCCGAGATGATAGCGCATCGAGGCGTCCATATACTGGAACGCGTACACCAGGAGCTGATCGGTTTTCTCGCTGTAACCAAGGGCGTGTGTCGGAACGGTCACGTCCGGGCGCGAGCCGAAGGTGTTAAGATCGATCATTTCCAGCTGTTCCTGGCAAAGGACCACCAGGAAATCCTTCGTTTCAAAGAGCTGGAACGTGTCGGCGGTGACATAGGAAAGCTCGCCGTAGGAGAGCTTAGTTTCGTGGAGAACGGTACCGTCAGCGGCATAGTGCATCAGGATACCCTTCGGATAACAGACTGCGAGCGTTCCGTCGGAAAGGAAGGAGAGCGCGAACGGCTGGCTGCCGGGATAGGGGATCGACGCGGCTAAGGTTCCGTCGGTATCGTAGAGAAGGAGAGAAGAAGTGCCGGTCACGGCGATCCGCGCGCTGTCCGGGCTCCAGGCCGCGAGCAGCGAAGAGGAAGATTCGGTTTCGGAAAGGACCTGAACTTCATCATCATCGGTTCTGAGCAGCACGCCGCGCGGTTCATGATCATCCTCCTGAACGACCGTGAAGATAAACGCGTGATCCGGTGAGATCCAAAGCGGGGAAAGACTGCTCTCGAAGCTGCCGCTCAGCAGTGTCTGTTCGTCCCTGAGCGCGGGGGTACAGGAGGTCTCCTCGCTGCTCACAAGGTCCAGCAGAAAAACAGTATTCGGTGACTGATAGTCATGGTAGGCCAGCACGCCGTTTGAAAGATGGATGCCCCCGTCATATTTCTGATAAGAGATCTCCAGGAGCGAGCGCTTGGCGTAGAATTCCTGGTAGGCTTCGAAGTAGGTGCTGGCATACATATCCAAAATGCCGGAATCGTAGTAATAATCCGTGGCTTTCAGCTTGTAGGAAGCCTGAAGCTCACCGTTCGTCACATCCAGGAGTTCCAGCATGATCGAGCCTGTGTCGATATCGATGACCAGTACGGCCGCCGCTTCTCGTTCCGGGATCACGCCCAGAAGACGGATCGCTTTGTGGTCGCCATAGGATTTCTTCGCGATGACTTCAAGGTCCGGCAGATGGTAAAGCCGGATGTCGCCGCCTTCCTTCAGCACGGCACAATCTCCGCAGACATACAGGTTTTCCGGAAGATCGCTCATCCCGGAATCCGGTTCGTCCGCCAGAAGGACCGAGTCGTCCTGCGCGCTTTCAAAAAGATAGATATCGCCGTCCTTGAGCAGGAAATACCGGTCCGCCTCATCGATCTGACCCTGCTCGAGCGTTATATCCGAAAGGCCTTCCGGAAACTGCGTGACCAGGGTGGCGGACGCCTGCGAGTACCAGACGGTGGCGATCCTGCCGGAAGCGGTCACGAGCCGCGTGGATACCGGCGTCACATCGATCAGCCGGACGATGCTTTCGCCCAGATCGTAGGAAAGCAGCACGTCGCCCGTGGAGGGATCGAGCAGAGAAAGGCAGGAAGAAGCCGAGAGCGCCAGGATGGGATGAGAGTTGATATAGAATACACCGGACTCGATGGCGAAGCTTTCCGCTGTGAAGGGGATCGTCAGATCAAAAATCTCGCTGCCGGAAGTGTCATAGGCAAAAACCGCCAGTTCCTGAAAATACAGATATTCGTAGGAAAGGCCGGAAGAGAAGGAAGAGTCATCATACGTCCGGCAGAAGATGAGCAGCTGAGAAAGAGCGTCCCAGTGGAAGCCGGACAAAAACGCGAACTCCCCGTCGATCGCCTGGAAAGACCCGTGCTCCGCGTCCAGAATACCAAAGCAGGTATTGCCGCTCTCCAGCGAAAGCTGAACGGCGATCGCGGAGCCATCCGGGGACCAGGCGAAATCCTGGACCGAGTTCGAATAACCGGCGGGAAGGCGATACGAGGCGACCGGCGACCCGTCCTCCACGGACATAACCTGGATCGCACTCAGGTCACCGCAGCCGATCGTCTTCTGATCCGGAGACAGACGGATCGGGTTAGGGTAGTTGGACAGACCGCTTTCTTCCGTATAACCGAGCGTCTGTTCCCATACGATCGTTCCGTCCGCCCTGTAGGCACGCACCATACCGTTCCAGGCGGTGACGAGCAGATCGTCCGGCGTTACGACCAGGGAAGGTACCGATTCCGAACCATGGCCGGCGAAAGCCGCGAAAGAAGAAACAAGCATGCCGGAAGAGGGATCATAAACAAAGATCGTACCGGAAGAGTCCATCGCGGCGATATACCCGCTCTTTTCCAGGAGCACCATTTGTTTGAAATCCTGCGCTCCGTCGAAAAGGCGCGTCTGCGCGACCTGATAGGGGAGGAGATAAGCGCCGGAAGCTTTATGAAGCGCGTAGAGCGCCTCGCTGGTCACCGGTCGGTCCAGATCCTCCGACGGCAGGGCCGACAGCGCGTATTCGAGCGCGTGATACCGGTCTCTGGCGCTCATGGCATCCAGCGACTGGGCAGCTAAAGTCTTCGATTCATTGATCAGCGTCTGCTGATACTGCGCGCGGATGCGCGCGTTGCTGTAAAGTAAGTAGGCGACGGCGATGGCGGCCAGCGACAGGATCACGGAAACAAGCGCGGTCCTGCGGCGGCGTTTGTACTGCGTCGTCCGCATGATGAGCTCGTCGTAACTGCAGCCGATCATCGCGCAGGCAAGACGCGGGAGCTCGACCTTCTCGGCTTCCCGGAACTTGCCACGGTAGTCACAGGCGAGCGGCTCGGACCCCTGCATCAGGATCCGCGGGAAGATCCCGGGCGGCTCACCCTCGGCCAGCACGCAAAGCACATGGTCGCGGGAATGATTCTGAAGGAAAACTTCGATCTCCCTCAGGCACCAGCCGGATTCCATGTAGCGCGGCGAGCAGATGACGATCAGAAATTCGGAAGCGCGGATCGCGTCGTCCAGCTGCGCGCCGAGATCGCTCGTCAGCTCAAGCTCGGACGTGTCGCGGAAGATACGCTCGAACTTTTTGATCCCGTATTTCTTCTGGATCTGCCTGGGGATGTGGTAGCGCTCGAGTTTTTTCTGGATCTCGGCCGCGACGGCGGCGTCCACCGGGCTGTGCCGGTAGGAAATGAACGCGTTAAAGTAAGAGTTTGCCATGACAGGCCTTTCCGACCGCGGCGGGCCTTACTTATAGTATTCTTCGGGGGTCTGCGTCCCGTTGCCGGGGATCTCCAGCGCGTGGAACGGAGCCTCGTCGTAGAAGGGCATATACATCTTCACATATTCGGAGTCGGACGGGCGGTGCATGAACATCGTTCCGTAGCGGTCCCTGGTCTCGTTGCCCTTGCCCAGAATCAATATGACGGTGGGTTTTCGGCATTCCATGATGGCCTTATGGATCGCGACGCCGCGGTCCTCGATGATCTCATAGGGACAGTTTTCCGCCCGCAGATAGGCGGAGGCTTCCTCGCAGATATGGTCGAAGGGCTCACGGCCGGGATCCTCCACGGTCAGGAAGACCTTATCCGCGTATTTGCCGGCCACTTCGCCCAGGTCCTTGCGGCGGTTGATCGCCTTGTATCCCGGACAGCCGTAGATCGCGACCACATCGTGACCGACGAACTCCTTTCGGACAGAGCGGAACAGTTCCTCGAAGCTCAGCTTGTTATGCGCGTAATCGACGAGCACGGTGACTTTCTTATCCTTGCTGATATACGGTTCCATCCGGCCGCTGGCCTTGGCCTTGTAAAGGCCTTCATGCATGTACTCGCGCGGGATCCCCAGGAAGTGGCAGGCGGCGATCGCCGCGGTGGCGTTGCCCGCGTTGAAAAGACCGGGCATCGTCAGGACGAAGGTGTCGGTAAAGTCCTTGCAGATGACGGTGAAATGGGTCTCGCCGTCGACCTTTTTGATCTCGGAAATATAGTAATCCGCGGAAGGATCTTTCTCGGAATACGTAACAAAATCACCGGCATCTTTCGCGGCCGCGAGGATGCGGTCCTGCGGCTCGGCGTCCAGGTTGACGACGGCGTGGTCGCAGTAGGAGAACATCTTCATCTTGGAAGACAGATAGTCTTCGAAATCTTTATGTTCGTTGGGACTGATATGGTCCTCGGAAATGTTCACGAAAATGCCCACGTCGGCACGAAGCGCTCTCACGCGGTCATATTTAAGTGCCTGGGAGGAGACTTCGATCTCCATATGGGTGATGCCGTGGTCCGCGGCGCGCCGCATCATGGCCTGCAGCTGGACGGCTTCGGGCGTGGAGTTGAGCGATTCCCAGCGGCGCTCGCCGTCGTAGGAATCGATCGTGGAAGAAAGCGCGCTTTCCTGCCCTCCGGTGGCTTCCAGGAAGGCGTCGACGATGGATTTGACATAGTAGACCGTGGTGGTCTTGCCCTTTGTCCCGCCGACCCAGACCGTTTTCAGGTCTTTCCAGGGACTTTGGAAGCAAAGATCCGCCAGATAGGGCATGGCCTTGCGGATATCGGAAACCAGCAGATATGGCACATCCTTCTCCGCGGGATAGGGGATCTCGGAAACATAGCAGACAGCGCCTCTTTCCAGGGCTTCTTTCAGATAGGCTTCTTTAAAGTTGACGCCTTTGCAGATAAAGAGCGTGCCCGGGATAACGGCTTTGGAATTAAAAGTCAAATCCGTGACGGTCTCCCGCCCCTGCCCGAGCAGATGGTCTTCGGCGAGAAGGCCCAGTTCTTCGAGGCGCCGGCGGTAGTCGTCCAGTTGATAATATTCTTTCATAGTAAGGCTTCCTTTTGCAGGATAGATACAAGAATCATATCAGATACGATGAGAAAAGTCAAAAAATCCGGGATATTTTGTATAAGTATACAAATCTGTTCCCTTGTAAACTTTAGCTAAATAAAGTATAATAGTTATCACTCGATTTTTTAGCGCTCGGGAGGGTTTTCTTATGAAGAACTATCTTGAAATGTCAAAACATGAGCGCCGGAAAGCTTTGGAAGAACAGCAAAAACTGTACGAACAGCAGAAGGCGGCAGGATTTAACCTGGATATGTCGCGCGGCAAACCGGACGCGACGCAGCTGAACCTGTCCATGGACATGCTTCAGCAGAATCCGTATGACCTGATCTATACCCGCAAAGGCACCGACGTGCGCAACTACGGCGAGCTCGCCGGCGTGGATGAGGCGAAGGAACTTTTCGCGGAGCTGCTCGGACTGAAGATGGAAAATATCATCATGGGCGGCCAAAGCTCGCTGGCCCTGATGTACGATACCGTGATCAAGGCCTTTGTTCTGGGCGTTTACGGCGGCACGAAACCCTGGGGACAGCAGGGAAAAGTCAAGTTCCTCTGCCCGGTGCCCGGTTATGACCGGCATTTCCTGATCACGCAGGAATTCGGGATCGAGATGATCAGTATCCCCATGAAGAAAAAAGGCCCGGATATGGACCTGGTGCGCCAGTATGTCGAATCCGACCCGCTGGTCAAGGGCATCTGGTGTGTGCCGAAATACTCGAATCCCACCGGCATCACGTTCTCGAACGATACCGTAGAAGCGTTCGCCGCGCTGAAACCCGCGGCCGACGACTTCCGTATTTTCTGGGACAACGCCTATTTCGTCCACGGCTTCCGTGATAAAGACGATCAGTTGATGAACATCTTCGAAGCCTGCGAGAAGTACGGATCCGAGGATATGGTCTATGAATTCATGTCCACCAGCAAGGTCACTTTCTCCGGCGCGGGCGTAGCTGTCCTGGCCGCGAGCAAGCACAATATCGATTTCCTGACCCGCCAGATGAGTATCCAGACCCTCGGCTATGACAAGATCAACCAGCTCCGCCACGTCAAGTATTTCAAGAATGTGGCCGGTCTGAAGAAACATATGCAGAAGCAGGCGAACTACCTGCGCCCGAAGTTCGACGTCGTTCTGGCCGGATTGGAGCGCGGTCTCAAGGGGACCGGAATAGGCAAGTGGAGCAATCCGAACGGCGGTTACTTCATCAGCTACGACGGTCTGCCGGGCACGGCGAAACGCTGCATCGACCTCTGCGCGATGGCCGGCGTGAAGATGACCCCCGCCGGCGCGACCTTCCCCTACGGCATCGATCCGGAGGACAAGAATATCCGCATCGCGCCGAGCTTCCCCTCTACACCGGAGCTATATCAGAGCATGAATATCTTCTGCATCTGCCAGAAGATCGCGGCGCTGGAAAAGCTGCTGGAGGAAAAGGGCGATGAGTGAAGAAAGACCTTTGACTTTACAGGAAGTCAAAAACATGCCCGGG
>JAFZQZ010000094.1 GCA_017620135.1 Bacillota bacterium | reverse complement strand
GCCGCCGCCCATCTCGGCCATCATCTGCTTGGCATAGAGGACGGTGTCATGTTTGAGTTCGGTGAAGCTGCCGGCGAAGGTCTCCAGGTCTTTTTCCGCCCAGAGGGTGGTCTGCATGAACTGAGGATAGCCTTCCCCTTTCTTATCAAGCAGAGGTTTCAGGGTGTAGAGCCAGCTGGAGTAGAGACTCGCGTTCCACTGTTCGTCTGTGGAGGATGCTACTTCTTCTCTCAGTTTAGCCATGTTCTCCAGATAACCGGGATAGGTCGTATCGCCCTGCTGCTCCAGGATCACGAGAGCTTGTTCGGAACCGAATGCGGCAGCCGCGTCGAGCGTATCCGGAAGCATACGCTTGTCACCTTCGGATTTTTCCTGGACCTTGCTGTAGGTCAGGTTCTGGAAGATCGCCTCATCCAGCGTAAAGCGCTGGCCCATGAAGCGGTAACCTTTGTTTTCGACCATCTTGTCGGTCGCGCCGCCATCATCGTCCATCGGGACGGAATTGATCCTCGGCGGGTCGAGCTGGGCGGTCAGTTCATGGAAGGTGTTCCATTGATCGACAGCGCCGGGCAGGGAAGCGACAGTCGCGCCTTCGCCATAGGCCGCGTCGATGAGTGGTTTGTATTCGTAGTAGCCGGAATCATCACTGGTACCGGCAAAGAAGGAAGTGATCGTGTAGATGGACTCCCAGATGGGCAGGGTATCTGCGTCAAGAGCCATGGTCATCAGCAGCGCGCTGCGGTCAAACTCTTCGTCCTTCTGTTTGAAATTCAGACGTCCGTACCACATCATGGCGCGGAAGTAGGCTTCGAGCTGCTCATCGCCTTCGTAATATCCGCGGGGCTTGTACTGGGAGTAATCCTCATATTCGCCCGTAATGAGGGACTCGACCAGCTGGGTATGCTCCTCGATCAGTGAGATCTCGGCGGCGACGATCGTGTCAAATTCTGCCGGAACGTCGGTATCGGGGTTCTGCAGGGAAGCGCCGATAGAGAAGAAAAGGACATTTCTCTTGGCGGCGTTTTCCCATTCGGTTCCGCGCAGGGCTTCCAGCTGAGCTTTGGATTTCTCCAGCATCAGCTGGGAGAGGCTGGCAAGCTGGGCGGCGAGATAGTTTCTCTCGGTGTTCTTCTGCAGGTAGGCGAAGTACAGGTGGTAAGTGTGCATCATCGAGTCAACGGTGATGAAGTTCGCCATATAGCTGTAGCGGTTCATTTCGTAGACTTCGAAGAATTCCTTGTACCCGCTGCTTGTAACGACAAATCCGTTCTGAGCGATGAGGGATTTGACTTCATCATTAAAGTAGATGATCTCGTTGTTGGCAATGTTCGAAAAATCCGCGGCGACTTCATAGGTCGGGACAGAGGGAACGAGAGACTGGTTGTTGAGCGGAGTCGCCCCTGCCATCAGTGAAGGCCTGGGGAGAGAAGCGACCACCGGCAATTTGGTCGTTTCCTGCCCGCCGCTGTCCTCGGCAGAAGACTCTTCCTCACTGAATTCGGCCTCTTCTTTGGAAGACTCGGCTTCTTCCGATGTTTCAGCGGAAGCTTCGACAGTTTCGGAGGAAGTATCTTCCTTCACCTCGGACTGGATGGAGGATTCGTCGACCTCGCCGGAATTCTCGTCCGGAACGGCATTGCCGCCCTTCTTCGATTCCTCGGCGGATTCTTCGATCGCGTCCGGATCTTTCGAAGAGGTATCCATTTTGTTATTTTTGATCAGAATGACCAAAATCGTGGCGAGCGCCGCGATGATCACAAAACCGACAATGATTGCGATGATCAGGCCGACGCTCTTTTTCGGCTTTTCTGGTTTTTGTGGTTTTTCCGGCTCCGGCGCAGGTTCATTCCAGATGGGCTGGAACTGAGGCGGCGTTTGCTGCGCGGGCTGATATGGTTGCTGGACCGGTCTCGCTGGGGCCTCCGGCTGTGCCGGCCATCCCTGCTGGGGAGCAGACTGTGGCGCTTCCGGCTGAGCGGAGACAGAGGCAAGCGGCTGACCGCATCCGGTGCAGAATTTATCTGTATCGAGATTGGTTTTTCCGCAACGCGGGCAAATCTTCATGGCAGTAGTCCTTTCTTGCAAAAAGATGGTTCAATGATAGCAGAATCGTCATATAAAATCAAGAAAGGATTGCGTGGTTCGGCGCTGTGGAACCTGATGAACCAATGGACTAAGAATTCATATAAAGTTCAAACACAGGGAGGGCATTTCGTGGTACAATATAGTTTATCCCAAAACTAAATCCGAGGATTTCTCAATGAGTGAAAATACAAGTCCGACCAATGACCAGCTGTTTGAGCAGCTGGCAAAAAGAAAGAGAAGGCGCCGCGTCCGAACGATCGTGATCGTCGTGCTGATCGTGCTGGCGGTGATCGCCGCGCTGGCCGCGGTGGTCTCGCGTCTGAGACAAAGAGTGCTGGAAGAATACAATTCGCATAAGCAGGAAGTACTGGCGTTTACCGTCACCCGGGATACCTTGACCACGAATGTTTCCGGTTCCGGAACGCTGACCCAGGTGGACCTCACCGCAGTAGAGGTGCCCACCGGCGTGGAGATTCTGGAAGTGCTGGTGGAGGCGGAAGAGGAGGTCGAAGAGGGCCAGATCCTGGCGACGCTGAACATAAGCACCGTGCTTTCCAGCATGGCTTCCGTCAAAACGCAGTTGGATGAACTGGATCAGCAGATCGCTTCGGCCAAGAAAGACGAAGTCGATCCGTACATGACGGCCGGTGTGGACGGGCGGATCAAGGAACTGTTCGTGACCGAGGGCGATGATATCGCCGCGGTCATGATGAAGCAGGGCTCGCTGGGCACCATCTCGCTGGACGGGCAGATGGGCGTTGTGATAAGCTCCGGGCAGGATCAGGGAGCTTTCGCCGAACTGTCGCAGGGCGATCCGGTCCTGGTTCGATTCGCCGAGGCGAGTGAGAATGAGTCATCGGAAGAAAAGCTGGTCACGGTCGACGGCAAGATCGAACTGATCCGCGATTCCGGGATAACGATCGTTTTCCCTGACGCTAAAGTACAGCCAGGCCAGACGGTAACGATCCTGCTGAAACCGGAAGAGAAGGAAGATCCGGAGATCGAGATAGGCTCCGGAGAATGTTATATCCACAGTCCTCTGTCGATCATCGGATTTGCCGGGACGGTGGAAAAGATCTATGTCAAGGTAGATGAAAAAGTAAAGGCGGGCGACGATCTGATGCGCCTGACGAATACCAGCTATAGCACGAATTACGATACTCTTCTGCGCAAGCGGGAAGATCTGGAAGAAGACCTGAAGGAACTTTTGGATCTGTACCGGGACGGCGCGGTGCTTTCACCGATCAGCGGACGGATCGACTCCGTGGACTTTTCCGAGGAAGACAGCGCCGCGGCGGATGCTTCGGCGGGCAGCTATTCCGGCCTTCAGAGCCAGATGATGGAATACGCGGGCATGGGTTCTTATGATGTTTCCGACATGATCGGCAGCGGTTCAGGCGAGAAGACCAAGATCGTGACGATCGATCCGGAGCAGTCCATGAGCGTGACGATCGGGATCGACGAGAATCATATCCTGGCGCTGGAAGAAGGCCAGACGGCCGATGTGAAGATCTCCTCCTTCGATACGGAAGAGGTCTTTACCGGTGTGGTCACAGAAGTCATCAAGCGCGCGAGCGGCGAGGCCGATATCCAGATGAGCGGCCTGGCCAGTGCCTTTATGGGCACGGCAGCTTCGGGCGTGACTGAATATTCCGCCACGGTCGTGGTGGATAAGGCGGAGGGCATGATGCCGGGTATGAGCGCCGAGGTGGACGTGCATATCACAGGCAGTGAGAATGTTCTGATCGTGCCGGTGGACGCGGTGCACCGGACCAGCAGTACATATTACGTCTATACGACCTATGACGAAGCCACCGATGAATACGGCGGCCAGGTGGACGTGAAGATCGGCCTGCAGAATACGAAGTATATCGAGATCCTGGACGGTCTCTCCGAAGGCATGACCGTATACTACACCGAGAACGAGGAATGGGATTTCTTCTCTCAGTTTTACGGAGGCCGGAGATGATAGAGCTTCGGGATGTCTGTAAATATTATCAGGTGGGGGACGATAAAGTGCGGGCGCTGGATCACGCGAACCTGCATATCTATCCGCATGAATTCGTGAGTATCATAGGTCCTTCGGGAAGCGGAAAATCGACACTCATGAATATCATCGGCTGTCTGGATACGGCGGACGCCGGCATCTATCTGCTGGACGGGATGCCGATCGACGCCTATTCCGAGCGGGAACTGGCACGGGTCAGGAACCGCAAGATCGGTTTTGTTTTTCAGAATTTCAATCTGATCGCGAAGCTTTCCGCGGAGGAGAACGTGGAACTGCCGCTGATCTATCAGAAAGTGCGCCGCTCGGAACGCGCGCGGCGGGTAAGAGAAGCACTGGAGCAGGTGGGTCTGTGGGAAAGAGCCAAGCATCTGCCTACGGAGCTTTCCGGCGGCCAGCAGCAGCGCGTGGCGATCGCCCGGGCGCTGGTGACCAGACCGAGCCTGATCCTGGCGGATGAGCCCACCGGCAACCTGGATTCGAAGACCAGCCGGGAGATCATCGGGATGTTCCATGAACTGCATGATCAGGGCAACACGATCGTGCTGATCACGCATGACGATAAGATCGCGCATGAAGCGCCGAGGATCCTGCATATCCTGGACGGACGCGTCACGGAGGTGCAGCCATGAGATCACTCATTATGGCCCTTCGATCCATCGGATCCAATAAAATGCGCTCGGCTCTGACGATGCTGGGCATCATCATAGGCGTGATGGCGCTGGTGGTGCTGGTCTCGCTGGTGAACGGCGCGACAGGCTCGATCACGAACGCCGTTTCTGGTCTCGGAAGCAGCGTAGTGACCGTCAATCTGTATGATACAACGAAAAAACCAGTGACACTGGAGGAGATCAGCGAGTGGCAGGAAAGCGAACCCGCGCTCGCGCATATCGCCCCCTATAAGACCGACACGCTTTCCGCGCGCCGGTTTGAGAACTTCGGCTCGGCGACGGTCTACGGCGTGACCGCGGCCTACAAAGACGCGCAGGCGCTGAAACTGACCGAAGGACGCTTTATCTCTGCCGCGGATGTGAAGAATCACAGCTTCGTCTGTGTGATCAACGAAACGATGGCGGAAAAACTGGTGGGCTATACCGACTGCACCGGGCAGAAGATCAAGATCTCCGGGACGGAATACACGATCATCGGCGTCCTGGAAGCCGAGGAGAACAATCTGACCGCGATCTTCACGGCCGGGCAGATGACGGCGTTCGTGCCGCTGACCAGTCTGGTCAGGCTGTCGGATTCGGTGAATCTGCAGATCAGTCAGTTCTATATCGGGCCCAGCGAAGGCTACACCCTGGACGAAACGGCGGACGTGATGGAGCGGATCCTGCTCGATCGTTATCAGGATGACGAGGATGCCTACCGGATCTCCAGCCAGAATATTCTGGAAGACGCGATGGGAAAAGTCACGAACGTACTGTCGATCCTGCTGGGCGGGATCGCGGCGATCTCGCTGATCGTAGGCGGGATCGGGATCATGAATATCATGATGGTGACGGTCACGGAACGGACGCGGGAGATCGGCATCCGCAAAGCCATCGGGGCGAGCCGGGGCACGATCCTGGTGCAGTTCCTTATGGAGGCGGTCGTTTTATGTATGCTCGGATGCGGCCTGGGGATCTTCTTTTCCTGGGGGATCCTTCGCTTAGTGTCGTCAGTGGTAGCCAGCACGGGCCTGGTCTTTGAAATGAACGGTTCGGTGGTGGTGACAGCGGTCGTCTTCTGCTTCCTGATCGGCATTATTTTCGGCCTTTCACCGGCAAATAAAGCGGCAAAGATGAAACCCATCGATGCCCTGCACTATGGAGGATAAGGCCATGGATGCAGCAAAGAAAAGAAGGATAAAAAGCGGGATCTCCTGGTTTTTGATGGGAGCGATGGTACTGATGGTGGTCGGGATCTCGCTGAAAGATAATCTGAAGAAAAACGCTTCTGCGGACCTGCTGGTGCAGAGCGCCGTCGTAACCAAAGGCAGTCTTGAAAGTACGATCCGTGGCGGCGGTAAGCTGTCGCTGGAAAAGTCTTCCGAGATCGAAATACTAGGTGATGTGAAGATCGCCTCCTGGCTGGTAGAGCCGGGATCGATGGTCGAAGCCGGTGAAGCTGTCGCGAAGGTCGATCCGGTGAGCCTCGATCAGGAGATCCTGAATGTGGAAACCGCGATCGCGAAGCTTACAGAAAAGATCGCAGCAGCGCAGGAGGAGACCAAAGTGAAGGTCACCGCGCCGGTTTCCGGCCGGGTCAAACAGATCTACGCGGCGGAAGGGGAAGACGTTCTGACCGTGATGATGCGGGACGGAGCGCTGGCTCTTTTGTCCCTTGACGGGCAGATGCAGGTCGAACTGGAAGTGGAAAGCGATCTGGTCCCGGGCGACAGTGTGGAGATAGAGATCCTGCCGCCGAAAGACGCGGAAGAGGAGGAAAGTGGTTCCGAAAAGGCTTCAGAAAACAGCGACGCTACGACATCTTCTGCTGTAGAAACCGGTGCATTCACCGAGCCGGCGCCAGTGATCGCTGTCGGCCGTGTGGAGACGAATCTGAACGGAAAACTGCTGATCACCGTACCGGATGAAGGCTATGCTGTGGACAGCACAGTGATCATCCGCGCAGACGGACGTGAACTTGGCGAAGGTGTCCTGATGGTCCACGACGCCTGGAAGCTGACGGATGTGACCGGTACGATCAAAGAGATCCATATAAAAGAAGAACAGCAGGTCAAGATGGAAGATCTGCTGCTGACGATCGAACTTTCGTCTGACTCGCTGGCCGGACTGCTGAATGAAAGAGAAGAATATCAGGCTGTTCTTTTCGAGTTACTGTCTTTGAAGGAGAATGGAATCATTACCGCGCCGGCGGACGGAAAGATCGAAGACTTTCTGGAAGAGATCGTGATCGGTCTTCTGCCAATGGTGGAGCCGGGTCTGTTGGACGGAAGCCTGGCGGCACTTGGCACATCCGGTGTTACCGCAGCTGGGCGAACCGTTTTCGCGGACGAAGAGACTCCGGCCGGTCCGCCGGCCGGGACACCGACGGGGTCGCCTACCGGAACGCCGTCGGGTGGGACTGGTGCGGACGGCTCCGGTGCAGATGATACCCTTGCGCAGCAGATCCTGCTGATGCTGTTCTCAGGTAACTATACCGGCTATCCGGGCACCCTGGTGAATGTCGCGGTGGAGACCGGACAGATCCAGGCGCTCGTGACAGCGGAGGGGATCCCGTTTGATTCGATCACCTCACTGATGAATCTGAGCGCGATCGATCCGGCGACAATGAACCAGCCGGCGACGTTCTCTGTTTCGATCCCTATCTATAAAATCGAAGGCGGGAATATGACACAGGCAGTACCGGCGGATCTTACGACAGGAACGAATCTGCTGCTCGTTCGGGACGCTTCCGGCAAGGATCAGATGGCGATCCTGATGCCATCTTCTCTCGTATCGAATGAAGAAGAACAGACAGTTTCCGACTTTGATCCGGCGCTGATGGAGCAGCTCATGCAGCTGCAGGGCGTCGACGCCGCGCAGCTTTTACAGCTTCTGCAGCTCATGCAGGACATGGATCCGGCACAGCTGGAACAACTGATGCAGCTGGCCAGCATGCAGAACATGGATATGACCAGTCTGATGGCTATGTATGGAGGGATCGATCTGTCTGCGCTGTACGGCGGGATGGATATGAGTGGTTTCGGCAACGGCTCGGCGGAAGAAAAACTCTATGAGATCCGCCGTCAGTCGATCGCGAAGGTCACCCCGCAGCAGTGGATGGAATTCCAGATCCCGGTGGATGAGCTGGATATCAGCAAAGTCTACGTAGGTCAGAAGGCAGACGTGACGATCGAGGCGTTCCCCGACGAATTATATGAAGGTACGATCACGAAGATCTCGCCCAAAGCGACCAGCAGCGGCGGTAACGCCAAATTTGCTGTCACGATCCGGATCGTCTGTGAAGAAGGGATGCTGGAAGGCATGAGTGCCTCCGCGATGATCCCGATCGAACCGGCGAAAGCAGAGACGGCTGCTTCTGGAACGGAAGGTGAAACATCCGGCGACGTCCTGTTGATCCCGATCGAAGCAGTCCAGGAAGACGGCGCGAGGCTTTTCGTCTATACCGCCTATGATCCGCAGAAAAACGAGCTGCTGGCACCGGTCGATATCGAGATCGGCCTGTCGGATGAACAGCTCGTCCAGGTGATCAGCCCGCTGGAAGAGGGCATGACGGTCTTTTATCCGGCAGGCGCCGGCTTATCGGGACAATGAAAAAAGGCGTATATAAAAAACATTCAAAACAGGTTTCTATTTATACACAGCGGATGGCAGTTGTATAAAGAAGGTATGATATTGATTGAATTTTATACATAAGGAAGTACCTGTGATCGTGAAATGTATAAAAGAAGTGCATTTTGAAGATGGATTTATACAAGGGCAAAAGAGGGTGTAAAAAAATAGCTTGCTTTTGAGAGTTATTTATACAATTCGCGGGCGATGTTAGAGCCGGGAAATTTGAACCACTTAAAGACAAGCGAATTTAACCAATTATAGACATTTTATTATAGCCATTGCACCAGTCTTTGGTTAAAAAGAATTGTTACTTTGATGTGACAGTGCCTGTTTCAACAGCAAGAG